>CALXCJ010000004.1 GCA_944386775.1 uncultured Clostridia bacterium | reverse complement strand
AATATGAATTATACTAAAAATTTTTGTTAAATATTTTCCAAAATTATTAATATGATTTTGTTAACTTAATGACATTGAGTCCGTCCCTCATTCCCGATTATTACATTTATATTACATTTTTGGAAAAATATTGTTATAAAAAAATATTATTGATATAATTTGGGTATAATTATAAATACGAAGGAGGAATCATTATGTTAAAATCAAATGTTGGATGGAGTACAAATGTAGATAGTTATTCACAAGGAAAGGAATCTGCAGCAAGTGCTGTAGTAGATTTAATGCAAACTAAAGTTGCATTTTTATTTACATCAGTAGATTGTGATGTAGAAAAAGTTTTAGAAGGAGCAAAATCAGAACTTGGAACTGCACCAATTATTGGATGCACATCTAGTGCTGGTATTATTGTTCCAGATGGATTTATTTCATCAGATCATGGATTTACAGGAATTTTAGCTTTAGGTGATCCTGATATGAATGTTGGAGTTGCAAGCTCAGAAAGAGGTGAAGACCCAAGAGAAACAGGAAGAAAAGTTGCAATCGAAGCTATGAAAATGGCAGGAAGAGAAGATGCCCCAAGTTATTTTTATATGGTAGCATCACCTGCAGAAGAAGAATTCTACATTAAAGGAATCGAAGATGTAATCGGAAGAGTTCCAGTGTTTGGAGGAAGTGCAGCAGACAATACAGTAGAAGGAAAATGGAGCATATACACAAATGACAAAGTTTTTGGTGATGGAGTTGCAGTTGCATTTTTCTATACAGACAAAAAAATGGCAAATGTATACACAGGAGCATACCACGAAACAACAAATTCAGGAGTTATAACAAAAATAAAAGGACATAGAACTTTAGTAGAAATTGATGGTGTTCCAGCTTTAAAGAAATATTCAGCTTGGACAGGCAAAAAAATGAAAGACTTAGAAGGAAATAACTTACTAGTATCTACGATAACAGCACCACTAGGAGTAAAAGATAGACTAGGAGATTTAATTGCAATAAGACACCCAATGTTTGGAAATGAAGATGGTTCAATGAATATAGGAGCAAACTTAGCAGTAAACACAGCAGTAATTCAAATGGAAGCATCAGTTGATGAATTAATAGATTCTACAGGAAAAACGCTAAAAGAAACAAACAAAATGCTAGGAGAAGAAGCAGGAGCATATTTACTTGTTCACTGTGGAGGTAGAAGACTAGGAATAGGAGATAGAATAGACGAAGTTGCAAAACAACTAAAAAAAGAAGCAAAAGGCGTACCATTTATAGCAGTATTTACATTTGGTGAATATGGAGTAAAAGACCATGGTGCAAATACAACAGGAGGATTAATGCTTTCATTCACAGCTTTTGCAAAATGAAGAGAAGGGGAAAAACCACAAACTCGGAGAAAAAATTTTTAAATGTACACTTGAAAACTATAAAACAAAAAATGGAGAAAGCCAAGTAATGGTTTGCAAAAATGTATTAAAAAAGGAGGAAGCAAGTATGAAAAATTTAATAGGATATGAATGGAAAGATGCGTCTAATGGAGCAACTATAGAAGTTGTAAACCCAGCAACTCAAGAAGTAATTGACACTGTTCCAAATGTTACAGAAGAAGATGTGGATACAGCTGTAAAAGTTGCAATTCAAGAACAAAAAAAATGGGAGAAAAAATCAATATATGAAAGAGCAGACATTTTATATAAATTTGTAGACTTAGTAGAAGAAAATAAAGAAAGACTAGCAACTCTTTTATCAAATGAATCAGGAAAACCAATAAAAGAAGCAAGAGCAGAAGTTGCAAATGTAAGAATAGGAACAAGAGGATTTATAGAAAGAGCAAAACATCTATATGGAGAAAGCATTCCAGCTGGAACAGAAGCAGGACAAGAGACAACTATGCAAATAACAAAAAGATACCCAATAGGTGTAATTGCAGCAATTATACCATTCAACTTCCCAAGTGATTTATTCTGCCAAAAAGTACCACCAGCACTAATGATGGGAAATAGCATAATAGTAAAACCATCAAACTATGACCCATTAACATTAATTGAATATGTAAAATTAATGATTGAAGCAGGAGTACCAGCAGGATGTATACAAATATTAACAGGAGACGGACCAACAGCAGGTCAAGCTTTAGCAAGACACCCAGGAGTACACTTAGTATCATTAACAGGAGGAACAGCTGCTGGAATCCAAACAATGGGAACAGCATCTAAAAACTTAACACATGTAATGCTAGAACTAGGAGGAAATGATGCATTTATCTTCTTAGAAGACGGAGATATGGACTTAGCTGTTAAAGAAACAATATGGGGAAGATTATATAATGGCGGACAAGTATGTTGTGCAAGTAAAAGATTTTTAATTCACAACTCAAGAAAACAAGAATTTATAGACAGAATGAAAGAAGTAATATCTAATTTAAAAGTAGGAAACCCTATGGATGAAGCAACAGATATGGGACCAATGATAAATATAAATGCAGCAAAAAGAATAGAAGAACAAGTAGCAAAAACAGTAGAAGAAGGTGCGACTATCATTTGTGGAGGAAAAAGAGAAGATGCATATTACTACCCAACAATACTAGACAATGTAACAAAAGATATGGAAATCAGCAAAGACATGGAAGTATTTGGACCAGTAATTCCTGTAATAGGATTTGACGATGTAGAAGAAGCAATTGAAATCGCAAACCAATCTTCATATGGTCTATGTGGCTGTGTAATATCAAAAGATTACTCAAGAGCAATGAAAATTGCAGATAGACTAGAATGTGGAGGAGCTGTAGTAAATGGTGCAAGTTTCTACCGTTCATTCGAAATGCCATTCGGAGGATGGAAACATTCTGGAATAGGAAATGAAGGAGTTTTAACAACTTTGCAAGAAATGTCAAGAGTAAAAACAATAGTACTTAAAAATATATTATAAAAAAATCAAAATTATTGAAAAATGAAAGGAAGATTGAATATGAAAAAAAAGGCAATAATCATTACAAGCATAATAGTAGTTATTTTAATTATAATAGGTCTTGTATATTTTCTAGTAATAAATAAAAAGGACGAAAATAATGTAGCTGGCGGAAGTCAAACACTTCAAGAAGCAGGAACATCAAAAACAAACAAAATATATGAAAGACTAGCTGAAAGTGATGAATACACATTTGAAAAAATATTAGATGATGAAAATAAATCCAAAACTGTAAAATCAGGAGACAAAGCATATAAAGAAGAAACAGCGAATGGAAATACTTATAAATATATAGTAACAGATGGAAACACATATCTATTACAAGAAGATACAAAACAATATTACAAATATGAAAATAATACAATAATCCTTTCAGAAATTACCAATAATTTTATGAAACTTCAAAACTTGCAATGCCAAACAGGTAAAGAAGAAATAAATGGGAAAAACTTTGAATACGAAGAATACTATAATTATGGCGAATTTTTAATGAACACAGACTTACTTGCATCTGGAACACAAATGCAAACCAGATTTTATTATAGTGGAAATAACTTAAAATATATCAAAACTATAGTAGATGGACAAGAAGAATTATTAGAAGTAAATATTGAATATAAAGCAGATGATGGTGTATTTGAAGTACCAGCAGATTATCAAGATGCTGAAAATTCATAAAATGAAAAATTAGGAGGAAGAAAAAATGGCTATAAAATTTGTTTTAAACGAAACATCATACTTTGGAGAAAAAGCAAGAGATGTTTTACCAGAAGAAATAAAGAAAAGAAATTTCAAAAAAGTATTTTTAGTAAGTGATAAATCTTTAGTAGAAGCAGGGGTAACAAAAAAAGTAGAAGATATATTAAATGACGAAAATATAGAATACACACTATATGATGAAATAAAACCAAACCCAACAATAAAAAATGTACAAGACGGAGTAGAAGCTTGCAAAAACTCAGGAGCAGACGTAATTGTAGCAGTTGGAGGAGGCTCAAGCATAGATACAGCAAAAGGAATATCAATAGTTATGACAAACCCAGACAGAAGTGATATAAAATCACTAAACGGAGCATCAAACACAGCAAACCGTGGAATGCCTTTAATTGCATTACCAACAACAGCAGGAACAGCAGCAGAAGTTACAATAAATTATGTTATAACAGATGAAGAAAGAAAAATAAAAATGGTATGTGTAGACCCAAATGATATACCAATAGTTGCAATAGTAGACTCAGAACTAATGGCATCAATGCCAAGATCACTTGCAGCAGCAACAGGAATGGACGCACTAACACACTCTTTAGAAGGATATATAACAAAAGCACACAATGAAATATCAGACATGTTCCATCTAAAAGCAATAAAAATGATATTTGACAATCTAGAAAAAGCAGTAAATGACAAAGACGAAAAAGCAATAAACATAATGGGAATGGCACAATATATAGCAGGAATGGGATTTTCAAATGTAGGACTTGGAATATGTCACTCAATGGCACACCAACTAGGAGCAGTATATGACACACCACACGGAATCGCAAATGCAATGTTATTACCAACAGTACTAGAATACAATGGAGAAGTATGCTATGAAAGATATGTAGACATCTTACAAGCACTAGGATACCCAGCAGAAAAATACACAAAAGAAGAACTAATAAAAACACTAGTAGAAAGAGTAAAAGCCTTAGGAGAAGCTATAGGTATAACTCAAACAATAGCAGACTATGGAGCAAAAATAGAAGACATACCAATGCTTGCAGACAAAGCAATGGAAGACCCTTGCAAACCAGGAAATCCAAGAGAAACTTCAAAAGAAGACTTTATAGCATTATTCAAAAAAGCAATGTAAAATGGGTTACAGTTCAGAAAGAAAATATTATAAAGTAGTTATCTGTTGTAATATATTTTATAATGGAATCAAACTTTAATATAAAACAGGAAACTTTTTTCAAAAACGGAAAACTTTTTTCAAAAATCTATTGAAAAAAAAAATGTGTGTATTATGAATATAATAGTAGTAGATATAAAATATCTACTATAATTAAAATGTTAATCGCAACGTCACTTGCGAGATATAAATTTGTAAATGAAAAAATGTTAATCGCACCCCTACTTGCGGAATACAAATGAGTAGGTGAAAAAATGAATAATTATAGTTAAATATGGGGTCTATAAAACTAGATCCCATATTTTCATAAAGGAGATGCTTGCAATCATTATTACATTGTGCAAAAGGAAAAAAGATAAAAGGATTAGTAATAGGAAGAGCAGAACAAGTTTCAGAGATGAATTATGATAAGTGGAAAAAAATAATAGAAACTAAAAAAGAATTACAAAATATCCCTATAATAATTAATGCAGATATAGGGCATACAACTCCAATTTTTACATTTCCAATAGGTGGGAGTGCTAAGATAGTAGCAAATGATGAAAAGATAGAGGTGCAATTTAATGATTAAAGGCACCCCTCAAATTTCTTATAAACATCCCCATACTGCTTCTTCAAATTTATAGGTCTCAAATTAGAATTAGTAAAACAATGACTAGTTTCGCCTGTAAGCACAACTTTCCCATCATCTTTTTTAGTTACATTATACCCAATTGTTAACCTAACACCATTAAAATCCTTAATAAATGTATTAATCAAAATAGTATCTCCGAAAAGTTACATGGTGCTTGAATTTGCAGTTTACTCCTAAAACAGGTATAGTTATCCCTATTGATTCTAAATATGAAAATGGCATATTTATTTTTTCTAAAAATTCACATCTGGCTTCTTCTAGATAACGGATATAGTTAGAATGATGTACAATCCCCATTTTATCTGTTTCATAATAATTTATTTTTCTTTCAAAAATATATTCCAAATTAATCATCCTTTCACCGAATTATTTTAATAAAATGATTTAATAAAAATACTTAATAAAATTGTTTAATAAAAATATTTTAGTAAACAATTATTATTTTTATCAAAATGTCAAAAAATATCTCAAAATAAAGAAACTCCCCTTATTTAACAAATAAAAGTCGCAAATTGCGATTAATTGATTTGCTTTTTTCTATTATAATACTAGAAATATAATTTAACAAGTGGTATAATATCAAAAAATAATTTCAAAAATAATTTTAAAATAAATTTAAAAAAATTTAAAAAATAATTAAGGGATAGTTTTAGATAAATATACAAACATTTAGGAGGATTCATGCAAAGAACAAAATTAAAAGATAGAGTATTACCAATTTATTCAAAAGGTGAAGAAGTTTTTAATATGACATCACACATAGTAGGAGCAGTACTTGGAATTGTTGCAACAGTGCTTTGCATTATTTTTGCAGCAATAAATGGAAATGCTTATGGAGTAGTAAGTGGCTCAATATATGGAGCTACAATGATTGTTTTATATACTATGTCAAGCATATACCATGGGCTAAAACCAGAAAGATATTCTAAAAAAGTATTTCAAGTACTAGATCACTGCTCAATTTTTTTACTTATAGCAGGTTCATATACACCATTTGCATTATGTACTTTTAGGGAATATAATACAGCATTAGGTTGGACAATTTTCGGGGTTATTTGGGCGATGGCAATTTTGGGAATTACATTAAATTCTATTGACATTAAAAGTTTCAAAAAATTTTCGATGATTTGCTATCTAGGTATGGGTTGGTGTATAATCTTTACAATTAATTTAATTCCAAAATTATTAGGAAATGTAGGATTCGGTTTACTTTTAGCAGGAGGAATTTCATATTCTGTTGGAGCAATTTTATATGGAATAGGTAAAAAACGTAAATGGATGCATTCAGTTTTTCACTTGTTTATATTATTGGGAAGTATATTACAGTTTTTCTGCATTTTGTTATATGTAATGTAAAAGAGCAAAAAATTATAATATAAGAAAAGAGCAAAAAATTATAATATAAGAAAAGAGCAAAAAATTATAATATAAGAAAAGAGTAAAAAGTTATAGTATAAGGAAAGAGTAATAAAATTATAATATAAGAAAAAACTAAAAAATTGATAAAATCAGAAAAAACAAAAAAATTTAATAAAGGAAAGGTTTATAGGTAAAACCAATAAAAAACCTAAATATTAATACAAGGAAATTAATCGATGAAAATAAAAATAGCAAATAAAATAACACTTATTTTAAGCACAGCACTTATCATAATAAATATCTTATACCCAACAATTACAAAAGGAGTAAATTTAGACGATAAAAAAAATATAGGTAATTTGACTCAAAATGTAACAAACACTGAAAATG
Source organism: uncultured Clostridia bacterium (assembly GCA_944386775.1). Classification (GTDB taxonomy): domain Bacteria; phylum Bacillota; class Clostridia; order TANB77; family CAG-508; genus CAG-269. The sequence continues at coordinate 44,607 of CALXCJ010000004.1, read as the reverse complement.
AATTGTATAATATTCAGCAAGAGCAAAATGTAGAAAATAATCAAACACAACCACAAGCAGAAAGCTCCATACCACAAAACACCCAAGAGTTTTATTTAAGTAGTATTGGAATGAGAATATATATCGACAAAGATCTAATTGAAATAATCTCAGGTTTAGAAAATGGAGATGAAAGACTAAATAGCTTAGAAAACAAAGAAGAATATCTAGAATTGTTTAGAAAGAACGGAATATTACTAGATGCAGTTGATAAATTAGGTGATGAAGCAACAAAGGAAATAATGGTACTAGAAACCACAAATGCATCATATATGTTAATGCAAAATTTAAATAGTATGGAAGAAAATGAAATACAAGCATATTTTCAAGCATTTGTAAACTCTATACAATCAGATGCACAAAACTCAAGCTCTAGAAACGGAAATTCAGGAAGCTCAGACCAAGAAAATTCAAACTCAGGAAGCTCAGACCAAAGTAATTCAAACTCAGAAGGTTCAGAACAAAAAAGCTCAAACTCAAGAAGCTCAGACCAAGCTAATTCAAGCTCAGAAAACTCAGGACAAAAAGACGCAAACTCACAAAATGCAGGTTCCGGAGAAGTCAATATCACAAATAGTAATTTACTAAAAACAGCCAATGGAAATGTATATTTTCATATTACAGCAGAAACTATAGTAGAAGAAAAAAATGTAAAACTATCTTTATACTATACAATAATGAACCAAAGGTTAATAACAATAAGTAACAGATACATAGAAAGTGAAATTGACGAAACTGCTGAAAATGCTTTAATTGAAAACATAACAATTGACAGCCTACCAAGAAACACTGAAATTGAATGGCAAATAAGACTTACAAATTATCTTTCTGTAGGAGTAGTAATTTTAATTGGAATAGTTATCCTTCTAATTAGAAGAAGAGACAAGAAAAAACTAGACAAAACAATAGAGAATAAAACAATAAAAAGTTACAAGCAATTTGGAGGAATTCTAATACTATTTTGGTTAATATGTATATTCCAAATAATAATGACATCTTTAGACTTATTAGGAGTAAAAAGTTTAACAACTATAAATTTCCAAATAATAACTATAATCGTGCAAGATATAGCAATTCTATTAATTAATATATATATGTTAATAAAAGAATTAAAAATAGACAAAGAAACACCTAAAAAACTTACCAAAGCACTAATAATTGTTGGAGCAATAACAATAATATTAACAATTGCAAGAAATATATATATTGGAATTACAACTCAAAACATATCAATACCAAATTTAATATTGCAAACATTTTACAGTATATTTTCTAACAGCATGTATGTTATAATATTAGCAGGGTACTTACATTTTTCACAAAGAGTAAAGATATATTATGGCATATCAGATAAAATAGAATATATAACAATTAATACTTTCAAAGAAAAAATAAAAGAAAAATGGCAAAATAGAAAAAATAGAAGCACGAAAAAGAATAAAGAAGAAAAAAAGAACTAGCAAAAATTAAAAAAATAAAAACAAAAATAAGAAAAAATAGAAATAAAAGCAAAAAAAAAAAAAAAAAAAATAAAAATAAAAAAAAAAAAAAAAAAATAAAAAAATAAAAATAAAAGCAAAACAAAAATAAGAAAAAAATAAAAATAAAACTAAAATAAAAACAAAATGGAAACAAAAAATAAGAATAAAAAACAAAACAAAAAATAAACACCAAAACTAAAACAAATCACACAAGGGGAAAAAATATGATAGCAGAATCAATAAAGAAAAACTATAAATTAATTATAATATTTATATGCAGTATAATTCTAATTGCAATATTAGAAGACATATATACAAATGAACAACTAACAATGGACACACAAATTTATAAAGCAGTTGTTCTAAACTTAAGAACAGAATGGTTCACAAATATCATGAAAGTTATTACAAATATTGGTGGAGCATATGTTTTAATAATAATTTCAATACTCTCAATAATACTTATAAAAGACAAAAAGATAGGTATAGCAATAACATCTAACTTATTAATTGTAACAGCTTTAAATATATTACTAAAAAATATAATAGAAAGACCAAGACCAGAAGGGTACAGGCTAATTTTAGAAACAGGATACAGCTTCCCATCTGGACACTCAATGGTAAGTATGGCATTTTATGGATTCATAATATTTTTAATATGGAAAAAAGTAAAAAATATTAAACTAAAATATATCTCGACAACAATACTATCCATATTAATACCACTAATAGGTTTTAGCAGAATATATTTGGGAGTACACTATGCAAGTGATGTATTTGGAGGTTTTGCAATAGCAATTATATATCTTATAGCATTTACAAGTATTGTAAGAACCAATTTGGGGATAAAAGAAAATATTTTAATGGAGAAAAAAGATATGAAACAAAAAAGAAAAAAATTAAGAAATAGTTTTAAATTTGCATTTGCAGGAATAATAACAGCGCTAAAAAAAGAACAAAATATGAAAATACATTTCACAATAATGTTAATAGTAATTATAGCAGGATTTATATTTAAATTAAGTGCAATAGAATGGATTATATGCATCATACTTTTTGGACTTGTTATATCACTAGAACTTGCAAATACTGCAATAGAGCAAACAGTAGATATAGCAATGCCAGAAAAAAACGAAAAAGCAAAAATTGCAAAAGATGTAGCAGCAGGAGCTGTACTTGTTACAGCAATTATATCAGTAATAGTTGGGCTTATAATATTTATTCCCAAGATGATAGGATAAAATAAAAAGTGGATGTTTGTATTTAATTTACAAAAATAAAACTAAAGCTAACCTTAAAAGAAGGGAATGGTATTGTATGAAAAAGCAAACTAGAAAACAAAAGAGAAAGCAAAAGCAAAAAATACTTATAAAAAAATCAATAAGAATTATTATTTTAATTTTAGCAATTATAGTAATATACAACATAGTAAAAGGCATATCGCAAGAAAATGAAGATGAAGAATTAATTCAAGCTTTTGCACAAAATAGCAAAATCCTCGAAACTGTCGAAAAATCTCAATTTGCAAAGGTTTCAAGATATATAGTATATGGAACACATTTTAACATAGAAGGAAGTATAAATCTTCCAGAAGATACCGTGCCAATACAAAATGTAGAAGTTATTGCAAAAAATATATCAGGTGAAGAAATAGTAATAGATTCTGAATATACATATAATAACAATATGGTAGAATTTACCACACTCGATAAAATAAATACAGGCTTAAACTTAGAAACCTTGCAAGAGACAGACTATTACATACTTTTAAAAATAAGTTATTCAAATGAAGAAGAAAAATATTATTCATTAGAAAATGATACAGAATATGGAGAAATTGATTATTATACATTAACACGTAATAATTCCAATAATAAAATATATATTAATTTTAGCAAAGCACAAGACATCCCATTTTTAGGTTTTAATGTAACAAAATCTAAACTCCCAGAAAATGTATATGATATAGTAATAGATCCAGGCCATGGAGGAAACGATGGAGGAGCAGTTTCTGGAAATCATATAGAAGCAGACATAGTATTAGACTGTGCCTTAGATTTAAAAGAAAAATTAGAAGATATAGGACTAAAAGTACTAGTAACAAGAGATGGCACAGAATCTAAAGAAGAATACACAGCAAATAACATGTATGATGAAGATGGAAGAGTAACACTTGCAAATAAGTCAGGAGCAAAACTTTTAATATCATTACACTTAAATAGTAACGAAGCTAAACTATCAGTCGGAGGAACAGAAGTATATGCTCCAACAAATAGCAATTTAGATTTTGCAAAAACACTAGCTACAAATATTGTAAACACTGCAAATACAAATTATTCACAAATGGAAACATACAAAGAAGCAGATGGAGTATATGTACGAGAAATAGACATATCAAAGAGAGCAGGCAGTGTAGCATACAACTCTAGTTCATACAAAGGAATTTTTGACTCTATACCATATCTATATATAATAAGAGAAACAGGCGGAATAGCAACAGGAGCATATGTAGACGGATCAACCCCTGGATATTCTGAAAATAAATATCGTAATTCAAATGTTGGAGTAGAAAGCTATTTAATAGAACTTGGTTATATGAATGTTAGAAGTGATTTAAATAACATTTTGCGAAATAGTGATTTATATGTTGAAGCAATAGCAAATAGTGTGAATGAATTTTATGGTATTAAATAAATGGTTAACTGTGACCGGGTTAGAATTGACCAAAAATGGTTAATTGTGACCAGGTCACAGTTAACCATTTTTTGCCACTTAACACTTAAGACCTGTCCCAAGTTAACCATTTTTGGTCAGTTCGGACCTGTCCCAGATTAACCAAAAGAAGGAGCCTGGGGAGTGAAAAAACTTTCCCCAGGCTAATTGTTTACCCAAGTATTGACCCAATATTCCAAGCTGATACCAGACCATATGGTAGACCAGCTGCAATAGAATCAAATAATCTTGTTGCAGGAAGCCATTTGAATCCTTTTGAACTGTCAAATACAAATGCTTCCATATCCTGTATACCAAGCAAAACTACATAATGTCCACCTGTTCTATAGGCATTGTTGTGATATACATTGTTTTGTACTCTAATTGGAACAAAGATGTTTTCAGATAAATTCTGCAAGATACCGTCTACAGATTGAAGCCGAGTATCTTTGTATGAGATTTTATCTTTAATTGATAAACATCGTATTACATTGTCAATTAGAAAAGCACTTCCACCAATGCATGAGATTTTGCCATACATCTGAATCAAGTCATCTAAGTCTTTTGCACTTCCGAGTTCATCTTGAGATAGTTCTTTAGAAACTAATTCAAAGTCCAAACTCGGTGATGAAAGACCTTTATTAAGTCTTTTAAAACGCCACTGCACATATCCCTTGTTTTCTATTTCACTTTTCCAAGCAGTTAGAGAGCTAAAATCATCTGTATCATATGCATCTAAAATAAATTTAGATACAAAAGCAATAGATCCAGCTTCTTCTAATGTTGCAACTGCACCAAATGGCAGATTTGCATATTTGGGATTGCTTGCAAGATAAATTTGCTCAGGCATGTCAGTGACAATTGCATCAAAATCGTTTAATTTGTTAAAATCAAAAGATTTTATAGAATCTGCAAGTTGCCTTCCGGATTCTATATGCTCAGATAACCGTGATTTGTGTTCTTCTGGTGATACATTGAGTTTGGGTAAATTAATAAATTGTGACATAGTCTAAATCCTCCTTATATAAAAACTGTTATCAGTCACAATTTAATTATACAACTAATTTACATAAATGTCAAAAAATATAATGCAAAATAAGAAAAGCATATTGATAATTTTAATAATTTTAATTATAATAATAGCAAGAAAAAATTCAATACAAAATAAAGAGGTGAGAGCATGGCAATAGTAGTAAATCTAGATGTAGCTATGGCAAAAAGAAAAATCAGTTCACAAGAACTAGCAGAAAAAATAGGAATAACACAAGCAAATTTATCAATATTAAAAAACAACAAAGGAAAAGCTATAAGATTCTCCACCTTAAATGCAATATGCAAAGCTTTATCTTGCACACCTGGAGACATATTAGAATACAAAGAAGATAATTAATTATAAATAATAAGAATTTTTCAAACAAAAACCAAATGAAAAAACAATAAGGAAGCTGATTACATTGAATATTCAAAAACCAAAATTAACTAACCTAGAAAATGCGACAATAAATAAAGCTATAAAAAGCTCAAAAATGCAAGATGCAGACATAGAAGGCAAATTATTTATAAACAATATAGAAAAAGAAATAGAAGAAGAAAAAATAGAATTTATAAATTGCAAATTTCAAAATTGTAAATTAGAAAACACCAAAATAACATATAGTGATTTTACAAATATCATATTTGAAAACTGTGACTTTTCAAACTGTAATTTTAGTAATTCTAGTTTTATAAAAACAGAATTTATTAATTGCAGATTAGTAGGATGTAACTTTTCAGAAACAGTAATTATAAATACAAAAATTGAAGAAAGCAATCTATCATATGCAAATTTATCTAATACAAAAATAAAAGATATAGAAATTAATAAATCTAACTTAGAATCATCTGCAATTAACGAAAGTAAGCTTTCAAATGTAAAATTTCAAGAAACAAATTTTAAAGAAGCACAATTTTTTAAAACAGACTTAAATAAAATAGATTTTACAAGTTGTAATATTGAAGGAATAGTAGTAGACCAAAACTTTTTAAAAGGAATGATAGTAAACGAATTCCAAGCAATGGAACTTGCAAAATTGTTGGGGATAAAAATTAAATAAAAAGATGTTATTAAATTTAATTAATATAAAATAAAAAATTAAGATAAATGAAGATTAAGAGTAATCATTCATTTATAGAGATAGGAAAGTGATAATTATGAAAAAGAAAGTTATAATTATAGTTTGTTTAATCATCATAATAGCAGTACTTGCCGGAGTTTATGTGTATATATCAAATATGCCAAAAAACGAACCTCAAAGTGTTTTAGAAAATTATATATCTCAAATTAACGAAAAAAATTATGAAGGTCTATATGATTTAATATCAAGTGCTTCAAAAGAAAGTATTTCAAAAGAAGATTTTATAAATAGAAATAAAAACATATATGAAGGCATAGATGCATCAAATGTAACAATTGAAATAAGCAGTATAGAAAAAGAAAACAATGAAACAAAAATATCATACAAAGAATCAATGTATACATCAGCCGGAGAAATTGAATTTGAAAATCAAGCAAGATTTATTGTAGAGGATAAGGAATACAAAATGCAGTGGTCTTCAGCAATTATATTTCCGAGTTTAAGAGAAACAGACAGAGTAAGAGTTTCTACTATTACATCTAAAAGAGGAGAAATACTAGACAGAAATGGAAATAAACTTGCCGAAAATGGAACTATTTCAAGTGTAGGAATTGTTCCTGGAAAACTAGGAGACACAGAGAAAATAAGAAATGAAAATATAAGTCAAATTTCTGAACTTACAGGAGTATCTGTAGATTATATAAACACACAGCTTTCAGCATCTTGGGTTAAAGACGATGTATTTGTTCCAATAAAAAGCCTAGCAAATAATGAAACTGAGTTAAAAGAACAATTACTAAAAATTCCTGGCATACAAATTAACCAAACAAATGCAAGAGTGTATCCACTTGGAGAAGAAGCAGGTCACTTAATAGGTTATATTCAAAATATAAATGCAGAGGAATTAGAAAAATTATCAGAAAAAGGCTACACGTCTACAAGTGTAATTGGAAAATCAGGGATAGAAGCAGCATATGAAGATAGGTTAAGAGGAACAGATGGAGTAGAAATATATATACAAGATGAACAAGGAAACAAACTAAAAACACTTGCAAAACAAGATAAAAAAGATGGAGAAGACATCAAACTAACAATAGACATTAACTTACAAAAAAGTTTTTATGAACAATTAAAAAATGATAAAGGATTTTTTGTTGTAATGGAACCACACACAGGAGAAATTTTAGCATTAGTCAGCACACCAACATACAACTCAAATGATTTCATACTCGGATATACTCAAGAAGAATGGAATAAATTAAATAATGATGAAAATAAGCCTTTATACAACCGATTCTTACAAAAATACTGCCCAGGTTCTACATTCAAACCAATAACAGCAGCAATAGGATTAACAACTGGAAAAATCACAGCAAATACAACATTTAATTATTCAGGAAAAAGCTGGCAAAAAGACTCAAGCTGGGGAAATTACAATATAACCACATTAACAGCATATAATGGCACAAAAAATATAGCAAATGCCTTGCTTTATTCAGACAATATATTTTTTGCACAAGCAGTACTAGAAATAGGAGAAAATCTATTTACTGAAAATTTAAATAAAATAGGATTTAACCAAAAACTAGATTTTCCACTGGCACTTGCTACATCACAATATAGTTCCTCAAGTGAATCTTTAACAGAAATTAAACTAGCAGATACAGGATATGGACAAGGAGATTTACTAATAAACCCAATACACATGGCATCAATATATTCTGCATTTGCAAATGAAGGCAATATGTTAAAACCTTATATAGAATATGAAGACGGAAAACAAGAAATTTATGTAGAAAATGCATTCTCAAAAGAAGCAGCAGAAGAAGTACAAAAAGACTTAATTCAAATTGTAGAAAATCCATCTGGAACTGCCCATGACATGAAAATTCAAGGTCTTACAATAGCAGGAAAAACAGGAACTGCAGAGCTTAAAACATCATATGAAGACACAGAAAGTGGAACTTTAGGATGGTTTGATTGCTTTACAGTAAATAGACAAGAAGGAGATTTGCTTATAATTGGAATGGTAGAAAATGCACAGAATAACACTGATGGTGGAAGCCACTATATAATTAGTAAAATTAAGAATATTTTACAATAATTATAAAAATACTTAGAAAGAATAATAATTTATTGTTACAATTCAGTTATAAAATGCTAAATATTAAGAGTTAAACAAAATAAAATTTTTAAAGAATAAAAAGTAAAAATTAACACAAATAGTATTAATAATATTTTAAAAGAAGGTAAAAAAATGGATATAGAAGAAATTAAACAAAATGAAGATAATAAAGAATATATACTAAAAGCAGTAAAAGAAAGTCGGAAAAAATCTAGAATACGCATCAGAAAAACTAAAAGATGACGAAGAAGTAGTAAAAGAAGCACTTATGCAAGATGGAGAAGCACTAGAATTTGCAAGTAATAGACTAAAAGGAAATAAAGAAATATTAGATTTAGCAATAAAAACAGCACCTTGGACAATATGCTATGCATCAGACAAATTAAAAGCAGACAAAGAATTAATGCTAAAAGCATGCAAAAACTATGGACAAGCACTATATTTTGCAAGTGAAGACTTAAGAGATGATAAAGAAGTAGTAGAAGCCGCCGTACAAAATAAAGGAATAATTATAAAATATGCAAGTCATCGTTTAAGATGTGACAAAGAAGTAGTAAGACTTGCTTTAGCACAAGACAAAAGGGCATTTCAATTCATAGCAGCAGAACTTAAAAATGATGAAGAATTTAAAAAAGAAGAATAATATCAGAGTTAGAAGATATGCTTATATTTTTAAATATATAAAAATGAACAAAGTAAGAGCATATCCATCGCCTTAGACCTTAGATTTAATAAGCAAAAGAACAAAAAAATAGTTATTTAATATTATATTAATTTATAATAAAAAATCATATGGAGGTAATATGAAAAAGAAAGTATTAATTATTATATTAATAATGATCATTTTAGCAATAATATTAGTTTTACTCTTTCTTAGATTTAATGTATATAATTTAAAAGTTATAGAAGTAACAGATAATGAAATTTATGCCCAAACATCAGATGAAAATGAATATTACTTTTTTTATAAAGATAATACAATAGTAATAGATAAAGATGGACATTTTATTGATTTTTCAGAGATACAGGTAGATGATGAGGTAAAAATATTTGTTATTAATCATTATTTTGCAACTTCTGATCCACTAGGATATTCTTATGGTGAAGAGAAAAAGCCTTTGACTAAGATAGAAGGGGTAAAAATAGTTAAAATTTTAGAGTGATGTAACAAAAAAATCATGTTGGTATGATATATATTCTAAAATTAAAGATATAAAAGGAGATGTTTAATATGCAAGAGAAAAAAGAAATAAAAATCAAATTTAAAACTTTTATTATATTAGTAATAGCAGTGTTACTAATAATTACAGCAATAATAGCCACAATAACTATCAAAGGGAAAAACAAGAATCAAGCAAATAGCAATAACCAAGAAACAAACCAAATTCAAAACAGCAACATATCAAACACTCAAACAAGCCAAGCAGAACAAATTAGCAATTTCACCATGCAATTTTTAAAACTAGAAAATAACAAACAAAATCTAATATACAGCCCACTATCAATAAAATATGCCCTAAAAATGCTAAATGAAGGAGCAAATGGAAACACAAAAGCTCAAATAGAAAAAGTTATAGGAAACCTAAATTTAAGCAAATACAATAACATAGAAAATGTATTATCACTTGCAAATGGAATATATATAAAAGATACATATTCAAACAATATAAAAGAAAACTTCAAAAACATATTATCCGAAAAATATAATGCAGAAATAAATTATGACCCATTTAATAATGCAAATAATATAAATAATTGGATTGAAAACAAAAGTCTAGGAATTATAAAAAATATGTTAGATGACAATTTAGTTAAAAATGCAAAAATGATCTTAATAAATGCACTAGCAATAGATATGGAATGGAAAGAACCTTTTGATGAAAGTGAAACAAATGCTGAAAACTTCAACCTAGAAGATGGAACTAAAAAAGAAGTAGCAATGATGCATAAAAAAGCAACATCTGATAGCACATCATATTATAAAGATGAAAACATTACTGCACTTTCAATGGATTTAAAAGAATATGAGGGAAATAATCTAGAATTTATAGCAATAATGCCAGAAAATAATCTAGAAGAATATGTAAATAACATTTCAAATGAAGAAATAAACAATATAATAAATAATCTAACACCAGCATCTGATGAAAAATTTGGGCTAGAAATTACAATACCAAGGTTTTATTATGATTATGATTTAAAATTAAAATCAGATTTAATAAATATGGGAATTACAGATGCATTTATACCAGAAGTCGCTGATTTTTCAAATATGTCAAAAGAACAGCTATATGTAAGTGACGCTTTGCACAAAGCCAACATTGACTTCACAGAAAAAGGAATTAAAGCAGCAGCTGCAACAGTAATCATAACTAAAGAAATGGCAATACTAGAAGACCCATCAAATCCAATAGAAATAAAAATAGACAAACCATTTATGTATATAATAAGAGACAAAAGTTCAGGTGAGATATGGTTTGTAGGCACAGTTTATGAGCCAAACTCTTGGCAAGAAAATATATAAAGGCATAATGAATTTTAAATAGGTGATTAAGTAGATGTATAAGGTAACGTGTACATCTACTTAATTTATCAATTAAAAAAGTAAAATATTTAACCAAAATTGATTGATATTTTTTAAAAAAAGGCATATAATATTAGTAAGGAATACAATGAAAACAATGATGAAAGGAGTGATTTTATGGAACTAGCCAAAATTACTACAAAAGGACAAATAACATTGCCAATATCAATTAGGAGACAATTAAATTTGAAAGATGGAGATAAAGTTGCTTTTATAGAAAAAGATGGGAACTATATTTTAGTAAATCCTGTATCACTAGCAATTGATAAAGTAAGAGAAGCATTTAAAGGAGAAGCAGAAAGATTAGGCTTAAAAAATGAAGAAGATGTAACAAAAATGATAAAGGAGCTTAGAAAGGAGAAAAAACAATCATAAATTATGAGAATAATGTTAGATACAAATATATTAATTTCTATTGTAATTTTCAATAGCCAAAAATTAAAAGAAATGCTTATTAATATATGTGACAAACACACACTAGTTTTAAGCTCTTATATAATTCAAGAGATAGATGAAGTTATCCAAAGAAAATTTCCAAACAAGAAAAGAGATATGGAAGAATTTTTGTTTAACTTACCATATGAGATGGAGTATGTACCAAATACTATATTAGAAAAAGAAATTATAAATATAAAAGATTAAAAGATGTACCAGTTTTATATTCAGCTATTATTGCTGATGTGGATATATTAATAACAGGAGATAAAGACTTTGAAGATGTAGATATAGAAAAACCAGAAATATTAACCCCAAATGAATTTTATAAAAGATTTGTTTAAATCTGAAAAGAAAAAACGAACTTTAAAGAGATATGCCTTTAAAGTTCATTTTTTCTCTTTCTACTTGAAAAATACAAAAAACTATAGTACAATAAAAGCGTTAAAAATCTAAAAACAATGGAGGTAAAAAATGCCAAGGATAAAAGCAGAAATAGTTTTAAGTGCAATACTTGTAATACTAATAATTGTAATGTGTTTTGTTATAATATTCAAAGGAAAAGATAAAACCGTAGAAAATATGCAAGTTGCAAGTAGTGCAGAAAATAATTTAGGAACAACTCAAAAAGAAGACGAAAGGATAATTGAAGAAGAAAAAGAAAAAAGTAAAATGTTAGGAAATTTAGTATGCAAATATGACGAAAAAATAATTTACGCAGACGATACTGAAAACTCAATCTACTATTTTGACATGCAAAATAAAGAAGGGCGAAAAATTATAGACTTAGAAACAAGTATAGACAAAATGTACTTTGATGGAGAAAACATATATTACTTTCCAATTTACGGAAAAGGAAACGGAATATATAAAATAGATTTAAAAGGAAATATAGAAAAAATATTCAATGGAATAACCTTGCAAATGTGTATATATGAAGACAAAATATACTATGTAAATCAAATAGGATATGACAGCATAAACAACAATCCACAAGGGACACTGTGTGTCATGGACAAAACAGGAGAAAATCAAATAGAAATAGCTAAAAGCGTAAAAAACTACTTTTATATAGAAAACCAAAAAATATATTACACAACACAAACAAGACAAATGTATCAAATAAACATAGATGGAACAAATCAAACAAAATTACTAGACGGAAGAAAATTCCCATTATCAGTCGAAAATAACAACCTAATATACATAGACTATGCAAACCAAGAAATGACTACATTAATAAACCTAGAAACAAAACAAGAAACTCAAATAGGATTATCTGGAAATACACATAAATTTCTAGAAACAGAATACATAGACACAGAAGAAACATTAGAAGACCTAACAGAAGGCAAAAAAATCACAAAATTAAATCCAGAAACAGGAAAATTAGAAGAAATATTAACAATAAAAAATCCAGAAGCAGAAATTATATATATATCAGACAAATCCGCATATTATAAAGACGAAACTGACAAAATCTACAAAGTAAACATAGAAAATAAAGAAGAGACCCAAATGCCAAACCTTGAAAACTCACAATATCTATCAAACAAAAGCTACAAACTACAAACAAATGAAACAGAAAATAGCAAAACTCTAACAATAACAAACTTAGACACAGAAGAAAAAACAGAAATAAATATACAATAACAAAAATGTCCTAAAAAGGACCAAAAAGTAGAAACGACAAAATGTCCAAGGAAAGACTGTTCCAAAAAGAACAAAATGAAAAGATAGCAAAATATTTAAGCGAGAACTGTCCATAAAAAAGACACTAAAAAAATAAAATGAAACCTGTAATAAACATAGTAATAGAGGAGATAACATGAAATGGAACTTTTCAAGAAACCAATATAAAGGATACAATATTTACAGCATGAAAAAATATGTGGATAAAAAAAGAATAATATTTACTGTAATATGTATTCTAATAATCATAATTTCACTTGCAATGATTACATTTTATTCACTAGATACAATTATAAAATTAAAAAGGTCGCAAGAATTTGTGGCACAATTAACCCAAAATCAAAATCAAATACAAGAGCAAATAAGAAAGGCAGAAGAAGAAAAAATAGAAAAATTTAATAAAAGCAAAGAAAACATAGAAAACATATATTCCTCTGAAACAAAAAAAGCATATCTAACATTTGACGACGGACCATCAAAAAACACAAAAACTATATTAGATACATTAAATAATTACAATATAAAAGCAACATTTTTTGTACTAGGCTCAAGAGTAGATGCAATGCCAGAAATGTTAAAAGAGATAAAAAATCAAGGAAGCTATATAGCAAACCATGGATATTCTCATGTGTACCAAGAAATTTATTCATCAAAAGAAGCAGTTTTAGCTGAATATAATAAAACTGAAACAGCTATACAAAATGCATTAGGAGATGCAAATTTTAGTACACATCTATTTAGATTCCCAGGTGGATCTAAAGGAGGAACATATGCGGAGCTAAAAAATGAGGCAAAAGCTTTACTTACAGAAAATCAAATTTTAACAGTAGATTGGAATGCACTTACAGGAGATTCAGAAACAACAAATCCAACTCCAGAACTATTAATGCAAAATTTAAAAAGAACCATAAAAGGGAAAAACAGCATTGTAGTCCTAATGCATGATGCAGGAAACAAAAAAGCTACAGCAGACACTCTGCCACAGGTTATAGAATATTTAAAAAACGAAGGATATGAATTTAAAACATTTTATGATGAAATACAAATGTAAAGCAAAACATAAGATAAAATTTGAAACTAAACATAGAAAGCAATATAAAATATAAATTAGAATATAAAATATAAATTAGAATATAAAATATAAAATATAAAATGGAATATAAAATTTATAATAAGATATTAATATAGAATACAAAATAAAAAATCAAAAAAGTATAAAACAAAAAATACAAACTAAAATAAATAGCAAGAAAGGAGATAAAATAAATTGCCAAGAAAAAAAATAGAAAAACAAGATGAAGCAGAAAAGTTAATGGAAAATCTTGGACTTGACCTAAAAAAAGTAAAAGAAATTGCAAATGATTACACAAATATCAAATACAGAATCCCAAAAAACTACAATGAAAAGCAACAATACAAACAATATAAATTTATTGCCACAAAAGATATAGAAATATTATTATCTCCAACAACCAGATTAGATGATATTGAAAATAAATATAAAAACGCAAGCCCACTATATGAATATTTAAAAACAGACACAGAAGAAGAAAGAGAAAAACATCAAGAACTAATAAATATGTTAAAAGAAACAAAAATTGAATCAATCGAAAAAATAGAAGAAGAACAAGAAAAATTAGCAAAAAGCATACCATTTAAAATAAAATATGAAAATAACTATTTATGGCAAATATATTATTCAGAATCAGAAGATAAATATTTTATGATAGTACCAACAAAAGACTCAGATTATTCAACATTTTTCTACCTATTAAAAAAGCAAACAGAAAAAAGAAAAACAGGAAAAATATTTGTCCCAATAAGCAATATAGACTATTCAAGAAATTTCTTTTCTAAAACAGAATTTGAAGAAATTGAAAATTATATCTATCTATTTACAAAAGACTGGCCATTAATCTATGAAGTATATGATAAGCAAGAACAACTTAGTCTTCAAATAGTTGGTGAAACAAATGTATTTAGTAAAATTAAAAGTTTATATAAAATTAAATTAACTTTAGCCCAAGATGCCAAAAAACTATATAAATTACTAAAAGCAATGTTCATCTTGCAAACAGATCTTCCAGATTACTTTGAATTTAGAACAAATGTAAATAAAAGAGGAAATATAGAATTTTACTATAGGAACCAAAAAGTAGATTATTTAGGATTTTCAGACTTTGTAAAAAATACATACATAGAAGGCAAAAAAAGGAGCCAAGAAGTTACAGAAAGAATAGAAATAGACAGCAAAAGGCTAGAAGAATTAAAACAAATAGCAGGAATGCAAGAAATAGAATACTTAGAAAAGGAAAAACAAATTTCAACATTTTTAGAATGTAAAAAAAGCTTTTTTGGAAAATTTAAATATTATTTTAAATACAGCAAAAAAAATAAAAAGAATAAAATAAAAGAAAACAAAAATGAACAAGAAATTCTAGAAAATGAAGAAGAAAATAAAGAATTACAAAAAATGCAAAAAGAAAATAAATTAAATACAAAATCCAAAAAAGAAAAAATAAATATAAAAGAAAACTACACAATAGAAGAACTAATAGAAAATTATAAAAAACTAGAACTGCAAGAAACAGAATTAAAAAATATAATTATGGACATAAATGCAATTAAACTAAAAAATAAAAATATGGCAAAAAAAATAGAAAATGCAACAGCATTTATAAATGAAATAGACAGTCATAAACGTAGTATATTTGAATTCTGGAAATATAGCAACAAAGACGAAATTTCAGTACTTCCAGAAGGAGAAGAAGAGGAAGTAAATGTAATTAAAAAAATTACAAGAGTATTTGATTATGAACAAGACCTAGAACCTTTAGGAAAAGAAATGGACAGAATTCAAAGAAGAAAATTAACACAAGATGAAACAGACAGCATATTTGTTGCAACAACTAAAATAATAGACATATTAAATAAAGTAAACTTAAATGAATTTTCACCAAAAGACATTGAGCAAAGCCTAAAAGAACTAAAAAAATCTGAACAAAGCAATTTAACGGAAAATGAAGAGTTTGATATTTTTACAGGAATTGCGCAAGACCCAAAAAAACAAATAAAAATTGCAAACAAAAGCCATAGAGAATTACCAAAAGACATTTTTAGCATTTTAGAAATAAACAAAAACACTAAAACCATAGGCTATAAACTAGCACTAGAAGAAGTTATAAAAAACATAAAATCAGCACTTGCAAAAATTAAAATTACAGATGACGCACCAGTATATAAAGCAATGAGTGAAGATGATATAAATAAAAACAGTATTAATATATTTGATTTTAATATTGAAAATGAAATAAATGAAGAAATAACATCAAGTGATGAAGATAATATTACATTATGTAAACTAAATCTTGTAAAAGGAATGAATGCAATATTATTTACTAACTGTATATTTTTTGATAACCAAAATAAAACATTACCAGTTGGTATGGATTTATCAAGTAAAGCAATTGTCTGCTTGTCAAATACAGAAATTAAAAAAAGGAAAATTGCATCTTTTAGAATTGCAAGGCTAGAAGATGAAAA
This sequence comes from uncultured Clostridia bacterium, assembly GCA_944386775.1. Taxonomy (GTDB): domain Bacteria; phylum Bacillota; class Clostridia; order TANB77; family CAG-508; genus CAG-269. Next base: position 27,882 of record CALXCJ010000004.1, on the reverse strand, counting down.
GGACGATTTTTCTGGTATAGAAACAAGGCATGTAGATGTATTTGAAATATAAGAAAGTTTCCAAATTTTTTTGTACCAAAGTCATTCAATTATATTTATAACCTAAAATAACACCTTGAGGGCTTCTCTACATTTTAAAACCATAAATAATAAGATGGCACAAAAAATTGAAATACTTTTAAAAATATAAATATAAGTATTAAAGTTTTAGTAACAATAAAAAATTTTTTTAATATATTATGATAAAAAACAGTTTTTCATAATTTGTGTGTACTATCATATCAAAGAAAGGTATGGGTTTAATATGAAATTAAAAAAATTTATTGTTACTATTTTATTATTTACATTAATCTTGTACGTAAATATTAAAGAAACTAAAGCAATAAGTTTTGCTCAAAACAATACATATGAAGGAATAGATGTTAGCAATTGGCAAGGTGTAATAGATTATAGTGAAGTTAAAGATGCAGGGATTGAAATAGTATATATAAAATCTAGCCAAGGAAGTAATATAAAAGATGCATATTTTGACTTAAACTACGAAAATGCAAAAGCAAATGGATTAAATGTAGGGTTTTATCATTTTTTAACAGCTACAAATACTATAGAAGCTGAGCAAGAAGCAAGATTTTTTGCATCTGTAATTTCAGGTAAAACTCCAGATTGCAAGCTTGTTATGGATTATGAAACATTTGGAGGAGCAAATATAGAGGAAATAAACCAAATAGCACAAGTGTTTTTAGAAACGACCAAAAGACTTACAAATAAAGATGTAATAGTATATAGTGATTTGTCAAATGCACAAAATACTTTTTCCAAAGAAATAGCAGAAAATTATGACCTGTGGCTTGCATATTATGGAAATAGAGAAGAACTTTTAGATGTACGAACAAATTGGAACAGTTTCATTGGTCTTCAATACACAGACAGGGGAAGAGTTCCAGGAATAAATGGTTATGTTGATAGAGATTTGTATACAGAAGAAATATTTTTAGATGATAGAACTGCAATTCCTGAAACAGAAAATAACAATAATGAAATAAATACTGAAACAGTTTATTATACTGTAAGAAGAGGAGATACTCTTTTTGGAATAGCAAATAGATATAATACTACAATAAATGAAATAGCAAGCTTAAATAATATAGAAAACCCTAATCTAATATATCCAGGTCAAGTTTTAAGAATATTAACTAATTCAACTATTCCAGGTGAAGAACAAAGGCAAACAGGTTCTATAACTTATACTGTAAAAAGGGGAGATACACTTTCTGAAATTGCAAATAGATATGATGTTTCAGTTATGCATATTGTGGAAATAAATGAAATACAAAATCCTAATTTGATTTACCCGGGAGAAAAATTAAGAATAACAGATAGTGATTCAAGTGGCGGAAATTCGAATATCGGAAATTGCCAGTATATAACACATATTGTAAGAAGCGGAGAAAGTTTGTGGAGTATATCTAGGAGGTATGGGACTACTGTTAGAAAATTAGTAGAAGATAATGGTTTGGAAAATCCTAGTTTAATTTATCCAGGTGAAATTTTAAAAATTTAAGCTTAAGTTTTTAATTAAAATATTTTGTAATTTGTGCTTAAAAATAACTGTATAATTCCAACTTATAAATAGTAAACATATAAAATAATAGTAATTAATATTTTTTTAAGAACTTAGATAAAAAATTAAAAGATAAACAACCTATAGAATATAGGCAAATTAAAAGCGGTAAAAAAGAGGTTAGAGAAATGAACTGTTACATTAAAAGTGGACAGTTCAAAACTAATCTCTCTTTTTTTAAAAAAAAAGTGTAACCTTTTTCTAATTTTTGCCACAATAAAGATGTAAGATATCTTATAAAGGAGCAATAAAAGTGGAAGATAAAAAACTAGAAAATTATATAAAAAATAATAATCTTGATTTAGATAAAATAGTAGATGATTATTTCGCCTATGTAAGGACAGTAGTGCAAAATATGGTAGGAAACAATTTACCAAAAGAAGATAAAGAAGAAATAATAATAGACACATTTTTTGTGCTATGGAAAAAATATAGGGAAAATTATCATATAAATTCTTTAAGTTCATATATAGCAGGAATAACTAGAATGTTAGTAAAAGAAAAGCTAAAATCAATAAGAAAAACTATTGATATAAGCACATGTGAAAATCTAATTGAATACAGCAATCTAGAAATTTATGCACAAGAAAGAGAAGAAGTAAACGAAATATATAAACAAATAAAAAATTTAAAAGAAATTGATAAAAAAATAATAAATATGTTTTATTACAATAAAAAAACAATTAAAGATATAGCAAAAAACTTAAAAACCTCAGAAGCAAATATAAAAATAAGACTGCATAGAATACGAAAGAAAATAAAACAAGAATTAAAAAGAGGAGGATTTTAAAAAATGAATGATGAGATAAAAGAAAAATTAAAATTAAAAATAGCTATATCTGAATTAAAAAATAAGGAGGAAATAGTTATGAATAAAAAAGAAAAATTTATGTTTAAAAATGTAGGAATTGCAGCTTGTATTATTATGCTATTGTCAGGAGGAGCGTATGCAACAAGTAAAGTAATAGAAAATGTATGGAAGACTCCAGAAAAAATTGAAAACGTAACAGAGCAAATTACAGAAGAAAGCAAAAAAGAAAATATAACAGAAGAAAAAGCAAAAAAAGTTGCAATAAATAAATTAAAAGAAATTGGATTTAATTCAAATATTGTAAATACTAATCATTATAAAGAAATGGATTCTGACAAAATAATTTATAGATTTGTAACAGAAGATAATTACGAAATAAGCATTGATGGGCAAACAGGAGAATTTGATACTATATGGAACCGCAATAAAAATCAGCAAGACTGTAATATAGAAATAACAGAAGCAGAAGCCATAGAAATTGCAAATAAATATTATAAATTGTTTGGCTTTAAAGAAGGAGAATATGAAATTACAAGTGTATTTTGCAATAACAATAGAGGAAGCGGAAAAGAAAGCGGATATAAAATTGATATAGTTTATAATAAAAAATATGGAGATATAAATAATCCTTATGAAAGTATATGGATTGGAATTGAGTCTAAAAATAAAAACTTTGATTATTTTACAGTTAGAAATATACCTTTTGATAATAACGAAATTCTAATAACAAAAGAAGAGGCAATACAAATAGCATTAGAAGAAGATAAAAAAATTGAAACAAACCAAGTAATTGAAACAAAAGCAGAAAGAATGATAGTAAAAATGAATGCAGATGCTTATGATAGAATAAATAATAATGAAAAATATTATGATTCAATGCAAACAGTTGATTACCCAAATGAGGAAAGAAATTATTACCAAGTGGAAGATAAGGTAAGAAATGCATGGGTTGTAGTTTTAACATATGAAGATAATTACACTGATGTAGCTAGTAGATATACTGAAGGTAAATATAGTTATTTTGTTGATTGCACAACAGGAGAAATAATTGGTGGAGATGCAATGGATTATACATATTCAAATTAAAATTTTTATAAATAACACAATGTAAAAAGAAAAACATTAAGTGCAAATATGAAAAAATGTATGATAAATGAAGAGCACTTAGATTATGTGCTCAAAATATTACTGCCATACTCAGATGTAAGAATATGGCAGTAATATTTTTGTAATATGATTAAATTTCCCTGGAAAAAGTGCAAACTTTTTAAAAAAAGTACTTGTAAAAAACCAAAAAATGTGCAATAATAATTGTGTAAGAAAAATTAAATAAATAAATACAATAAAAAAGAGGAGTATGTTTATAAAATTTTAAAGAGAATAGAAGTCATAGGCTGTAAGCTTCTAAAAATAAAATAAACAGAAGGTAGCTTTTTTGTAGATATTCTGAAAATAACTTTAAGAATATCCGTTTAGCCAGCGTTAAAGCTAAAATGAGATATAATTTTATTTGAAATAAATTATAATTAAGGTGGTACCGTGAGCAAAACTCGCCCTTACAAAGGACTTGAGTTTTGCTTCTTTATTGTATAGAAAAAATCGGCTTTTATCTTGAGCTTCTTAAATGGATTTTTCCGTATACCACAAGAAAAAACGTATTCTTAAAGTTCACAAAGTAAAAAGATAAAGTTATTATTTATAGAGATAGGAGGGAAAAAAATGATTGATTTTACAAATGCAGTAGAAGAATTTAATAGTTATAAAGGTTCAGAAAAAAAGAAAACACTAATTTATAACAATAAAAAGTATTTGGTAAAATTTCCAGATCCAGTCAGAGAAAAAAATAAAAATATATCATATATTAATAATGCTTTTTCAGAATATATAGGGAGCCATATATTTAAAATAGTAGGTTTTAACGTGCAAAATACAATTTTGGGAAGATATGAATATAATGGAAAAGAAAAAATAGTCTGTGCTTGTGAAGATTTTACAGATGACGAAAATATATTATATGAATTTGAAAATCTTGCATTAAGTACAAACCCTGATAAAAAAATAGAGACAGAACTTAGTGATATAATGGAAGTTATTGAAGAAAATAAGATGGTTGATACAAAGGAAACAAAGCAAAAATTTTGGGACATGTTTGTTATAGATGGTTTAATTGGAAATACTGATAGACATAATGGAAATTGGGGATTTTTGCTTAATAAAAACACAGGGAAAGTTAAGTTTTCACCAATTTATGATTGTGGCTCAAGCTTAAATCCAATGCTAGAAGATGAGAAAATTAAAAACTTTAGTATAGTGGAATTAAAAAATTTAGCATTAAACTGCTATTCTTGTTTAAAAGAAAATGGAAAAAAGATTAATTACATGACATTTATGCTAGATAAGAAAAATAAAGAGTGTAATAATGCTATAAAAAGACTATTTAAAAATATTAATATTGATAAAATAAATAAATTTATTGATGATATAGAATGTATATCAAATATAAGGAAAGATTTTTATAAAGAAATTATAAAGCAAAGATATGATATTCTAGAAAAAGTATATAAAAGCATAAATTAAAAAGGCCCATAGGTAGCTTAAAACTAATACCTAAAATTTAAAGTAAAGGAATGATTTTAATGAGTAATGAAACCAAAAAAGAATTAACAGAAAAGTATAACCCACAAGAATTTGAAGAGCAATTATATAAAAATTGGGAAGAAAAAGGATATTTTAAACCAAGTATGGATAAAACTAAAGAAAGTTACTGTATTATGATGCCACCACCAAATGTAACAGGTAAATTGCATATGGGACATGCTTTAGATGGTACAATACAAGATGTTTTAATTCGTTTTAAAAGAATGCAAGGATATAACACTTTATGGCTTCCAGGTTCAGACCATTCAGCGATAGCAACAGAAGCTAAAGTAGTTGAGAAAATAAAAAAAGAAGGTAAAACTAAACAAGATTTAGGAAGAGAAGGTTTCTTAAAAGAAGCTTGGGAATGGACTAAGATTTATGGTGGAGAAATCCAAAAACAACAAAAAAGATTAGGATGTTCTTGCGATTGGGATAGAAGAAGATTTACTTTAGATGAAGGTTTATCTGAAGCTGTTTTAGAGGAGTTTGTAAATTTATATAATGATGGTCTAATATATAAAGGCAAAAAAATGATAAACTGGTGTCCATATTGCCACACATCTATATCTGATGCAGAAGTTGAGTATGAAGAAGAGCCATCACATTTATGGCATATAAAATACAAAATAAAAGGAACAGATAGATTCCTAACAGTTGCAACAACAAGACCTGAAACAATGCTTGGAGATACTGCTGTTGCAGTAAACCCAGAAGATGAAAGATATAAAGACTTAGTCGGAAAAACTTGTATATTGCCAATAATGAACAAAGAAATCCCAATAATTGCAGATGAATTTGTAGATAAAGAGTTTGGAACAGGTTGTGTAAAAATAACACCAGCACATGACCCAAACGATTACCAAGCAGGACTTAGACATAATCTAGAAATAGTAGAAGTATTTGATGACAGTTCTATAATGCTTGACCTAGTTCCAGAATATAAAGGAATGAAAGCAATTGATGCAAGAGATCTAATAGTAGAAAAACTAAAAAATTTAGGAAATCTAGTAAAAATAGAAGATTATACACACAATGTAGGAAAATGTTACAGATGTCATACAACAATAGAACCTAGAATATCTGAGCAATGGTTTGTAAAAATGGAAGAACTTGCAAAACCAGCACTAGATGCTGTATATAATGGAGATGTAAAATTTGTACCAAAAAGATATGAAAAAACATATTTCAATTGGATGGAAAATATACAAGACTGGTGTATATCAAGACAATTATGGTGGGGACACAGAATACCTGCATACTATTGTGAAGAATGCAATCATATTAATGTAGCAAAAAAGATGCCACAGAAATGTGAAAAATGTGGAAGTACAAAATTGCATCAAGATGAAGACACTTTAGACACTTGGTTTAGTTCAGCATTATGGCCATTTTCAACACTGGGCTGGCCAAATAAGGAATCAGAAGATTTAAAAACATTTTACCCAACAAATGTACTTGTAACAGGATATGACATAATATTCTTCTGGGTAGCAAGAATGGTATTTTCTGGACTATATGCAATGAAAGAAAAACCTTTTAGTGATGTTTTAATACACGGAATAGTAAGAGACAGCCTTGGAAGAAAAATGTCAAAGTCACTTGGAAATGGAATAGACCCAATAGAAGTAATAGAAAAATATGGAGCAGACAGCTTAAGATTTTCAGTTCTATCTGGAACAACAATGGGAAATGACATAAAATACATGACAGAAAAACTACAGCAAGCATCAAACTTTGCAAATAAAATATGGAATGCAGCAAAATTTGTAATAAATAATTCAGCATCAGAAGAAGATATAAAAACATTTTATAAAGAAAACTATGATGAAAAAACATCTACTATAAATAGTAATATGTTAAGAATAGAAGACAAATGGATAATAAACAAACTAGAAAAATTAATATTTGAAGTAACAAACAATATAGAAAACTATGACCTAGGAGTAGCACTAGATAAAATATATAACTTCATATGGAACGAATTTTGTGACTGGTATATTGAAATTGCAAAACAAAGAATATATAGCGAAAATAAAGAAGAAAAAGTAAGAGTAAGTTACTGTTTAGACTATGTATTAAGAAATTCACTTAAACTATTACACCCATTTATGCCATTTGTAACAAGCAAAATATACCAAAACCTAGTAAACTATGATGGTAAAGAACTAATGGTTTCTACATGGCCTGAATTAAAGAAAAATTATAAATTCGAAAATGAAGAAGAATTTGTAGAAAAAATAAAACAAATAATTGTAGAAATAAGAAATGTAAGAGCAAATATGAATGTTCACCCATCAAAAAAAGCAGAATTAATATTTGTAACCAAAAGATATGAAGACCAAATGTGGGAAGCAAAAGATTTTATATTAAAATTAGGTTTTGGAGAAAAAATTTGTATTCAAAAAGACAAAGTAGGAATAAAGCAAAACGCAATAAGCATAATCCAAGATGACATAGAACTATATATGCCATTTGAAGGGCTAGTAGATATAGAAGAAGAAAGCAAAAGACTTCAAAAAGAAAAGGAAAAACTAGAATCAGAAGTTGCAAGATGTGAAAAAATGCTATCAAATCCAGGATTTGTAAATAAAGCTCCAAAAGAAAAGGTACAAGAAGAAGAAGAAAAATTAAATAATTATAAAAACTTGCTTAAAAATGTAAGTGAGAGAATTGAAAAAATGAAATAAAACAATTGCCTAAAAGGTGCAAAGAAAGGTTGCCAAAAGGTTCAGAGCAAAATAGCAATTATTACAAATTGCTATTTTACTCTGTCTTTTTTGGCAATCTTTGTACATCTAGAAATATTTTTTTTTAAACGTCCAAGGGATAACAGTAACCAATTGTACTTTTTTCCAAAATTTAACAAAAAACAAAAATAATAACAAAATAAAATTTGCAAAAATTCACATAATATTAATATAAAAAACAAAAAGGAGGAAAAAATCAATGAAAAAAATTATTAGCATTATTGGAATTTTTGCAATAATATTAACATTTTTATATACAGGAAATACTTATGCAGCATCTTTAGACACAATAGATATAACTGTAAATAAAGAGCTTGTAAGACCTGGAGAAGAAGTTACTGTGGCTATAAACTTTGGACAAGATTTAGGCTCATATACATTTGACATAAACTATGATAACACTTTATTTGATTATGTAAGTGCAGAAGGAGGAACACCTAATGATACAGGAGCAAAAGTAAGAGTTGTTTTTTATGATTCTACAGGAGGAACTGCTCCAAGATCTAATATGCAAGTAACATTTAAAGCAAAAGAAGGCCTAACAACATCAAACCCAACAGAGTTTACAGTAGTAGGAGAAGGTTTAGCAACACCAGATGCATCTCCATTTGATGATATAACTGTACCTATAATTAAAAGCGTAACAGTTGAACCACAATATATAGACTATACATTTAAATTAGAATATACAGGAGATATAATAAAAAATCAAGAAAAAGAAATGGAACTAAGCTACTTATCTTCTATGGGTAAATATTATGAAAATGTAAGACTTATTGCAGAAGCTCGGGACTCCACAAAACGCAAATGTTAAGCTACTTGCACAAGATCAAAGTAATTTAGAGCATGATATAATTCAAAATGGATGGGGAAGTGCCCAAGGAGATAAGATAGGTGGAAAAGACGCAGGTCAAACTTTAAATGTAAGAGCAATATTTAGCGATGCTGGAAATTATAAAATAACATTTAAACTAATAGATAGAGACAATTCAGATGCTGTTATAGCACAAGAAACATTTGACTTTGATGTTAAAGAAGAGACAATAAATGTTCCAGAAGAAACTGTACCACAAGAGCCATCAGAAGAAAATAACCAAGAGCAAAATCCAGAAACTGGAATAAGTGGGGAAGAAATTAATGAAAATGCAAATAATGAAGCAGAAATGCCAAAAGAATTACCAAAAACAGGAAATAATATATATGTGCCAATTGTAATAGTGTTAGGTTTAGTACTTGCAGTATTTGTTTACTATAATAAGAAAACAAATAAAATAAGTAAATAGAAGTAAGTAAATAGAAGTAAGTAAATAGAAGTAAGTAAATAGAAGTAAGTAAATAGAAATAAGTAAATAGAAATAAGTAAATAGAAATAAGTAAATAAAAATAAGTAAATAGAAATAAGTAAATAAAAATAAATAAATAAAAATAGACAATTAAAAAATAAATAGAACTAATTAAATGAAAGGGTAAATAAAACAATATAGACAGAAATGATAAATAAAAATAATAAATAAAATAAATAAAAACAAAAATAAAAACAAAATAAAAACTCAAATATATTATATTATATAATAAGAAATTTAAACTTTATTTTATTAAATTATAATGTAAATAAAAATAAAATTAAAGTTTAAATTTTTTTAAATTATACTGTGCTTTATAAGGAGAAAAAAATGTATAGAAACAAAAAGAAGAAAAATAAAACTAAATTTTTAGTAAATTCATTATTAATAATACTAATTCTAATTTTATTAATATGGTTAAGCATACAAAAACACGAGGAAGATATGATAAACAAAATTGCAAATTCCGCTTCTCTAGAGGGAGATTTTGTTAATACAAAAAGCACAAAAGAACTTGAAAATGAAAATAGTAAAAATGGAAATTCAGAAAAAAGCGAATACCCCAAAGAAAAAATTATAGAAGAATATAAAGGCTACAAAGTAGAAGCCAAACTACAAATACCAGAAATTAGCTTAGAAACATATGTATTGAAAGAATTTTCAAGCAATGCACTAAACATATCTGTAACCAAGTTTTGGGGAGCAAATGCAAATTGTATAGGTAATTTTTGCATTGCAGGACATAACTTTAAAAATTCAAATATGTTCCATAATTTAAAAAAACTAAATATTGGAGATAAAATAATAATAACAGATAATAACATAGGAAAAATAGAATATCAAATATATCAAATAGACATAGTACTACCTGCAGATGTTGACTGTTTAGATCAAGAAACAAACGGTAAAAGAACTGTTACATTAATAACTTGCACAAATGATTCAGCCAAAAGAATAATTGTAAAAGCAAAAGAAATAAAAGAGTAAAATTATTATTAAAGTAAAATAAATAAAGCAAAATGCAAGAAAGGATGGCAAATTTCCTAAGTTTTACAATATAAGTATATCACAGGTTATCAAATAGATAAATATGTAAGATTTTGTTGTAAATCTTATAAATTTATAAATATATTATACGAGAAAGGAAGACAGATGAAAACAAAAAAATTAATAATAATTTCAATAATTATTATAACAATCCTACTTGTATCACTATACTTAAAAAATGAAAGCATCTCAAAAGAAAGAGAGCAAGGAATTGAAAATTTTCCAAGTAGTTATAAACCTTACTTAGAACTAATTGCAAAAAAACACCCAAACTGGACATTCACACCATTATACACAAATCTTGACTGGGAATATGTAATATCACAAGAAAACATTTTCGGAAAAAACCTAGTACCATTAAACTATCAAGACTCTTGGAAAAATACAACACCAGGACAATACAATGTAGAAGTAGATAGTGGTTGGGTAGATAGTTCCAAACAAGCAGTAGAATATTGTATGGACCCCAGAAACTTTTTAAATGAAGTAAGAATATTCCAGTTTGAAAGTTTATCATATGATGCATATTCAAATAATTTAACTGGAATAGAAAAAATACTATATGGAACAGAATTCTATAACCAAATAGTCTCTTATTATGACGCTAATGGAAACAATATAACTATGTCAGAAAAATATTCTGATTTAATATTAAAAGCAGGAAAAACATCAAGTGTAAGTGCCCTGCATTTAGCATCAAGAATAAAACAAGAAGTAGGTCCATTTTTATCACATAGCTCTATAAGTGGAATTGTCCCTGGCTTTGAAGGCCTATATAACTTTTATAACATAGGTGCAACAAGCTCATCAGAACCAATGGGAGCAATAAAAAATGGTTTGCAATATGCAAAAGATGGAAAAGGAGCAAGCGAGCAAACAAAAACCAAATACCTTATTCCATGGAATACAAAAGATAGGTCAATTACCGGAGGAGGAATATTTATAGGTTCTAGTTATATTAATAAAGGTCAAAACACAATCTACTTACAAAAATTCCATGTATATGACAATTCTGGAAATGAGCTTTTCTGGCACCAATATATGACAAATGTTTTAGCACCATATAGTGAATCAAAATCTATATATAATGGTTACAAAAATTCAGGACTACTTGAAGGAAACTTAAATTTTATAATTCCAGTATATAACAATATGAAGAAAGTGCCACAAGAAAGCCCAAATATAAATAGTGAAAATTTTCAAGATGACAATACAAAAGTATATTGCAATAATATGGGAAATGTAAATATAAGAACAGGCCCTAGCACATCATATGAAATCTTAACAACTGTAACATACCAAGATAAAATGACAAGAATAAAAAAAGGAATAGGAAATCAAGATAGATGGGACAAGGTAATTTTAGAAAATGGTGTTATAGGATATATATTTCAAACTTACGTAACAGAAGTCCCAAAAACTCAAATTGAAAAAATAGATGTAACAATAGATAACACAACAATTCAAAAAGGAGAAACTAAAAAACTACAAATCTCAATTACTCCAAAAGAAGCAAGTGACCATAAAGTAATATTCACATCAAGTAATCCAGATGTTCTTTTAGTAGATGAAGAAGGCAATATAAAAGCACTTAAATCAGGCACTGCTAAAATTACAGTAAAAGCAGAAGAAAATGATGTAAAGGCAGAAATTGAAATAAATGTATATAGTAAAGTAACTGGAATAAATTTAAATTATGAAGAAATAAGCCTGCAAGTAGGAGATAGTTTTAAAATTGAAGCTACCATCTTACCAGAAGATGCAAACAATAAAAACGTAACATTTTCAAGCACTAATAATGATATTGCAGAAATTGACAATTCTGGAAATATTAAAGCACTTTCAGAAGGACAATGTGAAGTAGTTGTATCCTCTGTAGATTCAAAAGAAGTGACCGCTTCTTGCAAAGTAAATGTTGTAAGAAAACTAGAAGATTCAGAAATTCATTTTGATACTTCAATAAATGTTAATGGCTTTGAAATCTCTGGGATTGATTATGATAAAAACACAATTTTAGATTTAAAAAATGCCATCACAACTGATTTAGAAATTGAAATTACAAACTTCAATGATGAACCTTTAAGTGATACAGATTTAATAGGTACTGGGTGCAAAGTTAAAGTAAAAGAAAATGGTATAACTCTAAGAGAATACAAAGTTATAATATATGGAGATGTTAATGGAGATGGAAAAATTAATAGTGTAGATTTATTAGTACTTCAAAGATATATTTTAGAAATAGATAATCTACCTGATGTATTTAAAAAAGCCGGAATAATTAATAAAGTGAACAAAAAGCCAACTTCAATAGATTTACTTCTTATACAAAGACATGTTTTGGGGATTAAGATTATTGAACAATAAATCATATAAACTTAAAAAAAAGAAATATGGAGAGATAAAATATGTTAAAAATAAAAAAAGTTTTAATAATTATTTATATAATATTTTTAATTTTAAATATATATAATTTTCAAGTGATGGCAAAAGCAGAAGCAATAGTTACTTTAAAAAGCAATAAAGATAAATTTATGCAAGGAGAAGATATTGAAATAACTGTAAACCTTGAAAATTCTAATACTTCTGCTTTTAACTTTAATTTGTATTTTGATACAGACAAATTAGAATTCATAGATGACCAAGATTATATAAATATTGTAGATAATAAAATCATATATGTATGGTATGATAAATCAGGAGGAGAAAATAGCAAAACAGGAGAAATTACAAAACTTAAATTTAAAGCAAAAAGTGATGGGATTTGTTCTTTTTTAATAGACGGTAATTTTTATAATGAAAAAGGTCAAGAAATAGATACAGATTTTAATAGTGTTCAAATTAAAATAGGTGAAACTAAAGAAATAAGCAACTTACAAAAACAAACAGAAGAAATAAATACTAAAGGCCAATCAAAAACTAATTCTAAATTACAATTACTTAGGATAGACCAAGAAGGTGTTAGTCCAAATTTTAATAAAGACACTTTCGACTATTATCTAGTAGTAGCGGGCACAATTAATAATATAGACATACTTGCAGTGCCTGAAAATACTAACGCAACTGTAAATATTACAGGTAATAAAAATTTAGTAAGTGGACTAAATAAAATACAAATAGAAGTTATATCAGAAGACCAAAGTCAAAAAAATATTTATACAATAAATGTTACAAAAACAAATGATGCAGAAGTTGCAAATACAAATTTAGAAACACTTGCGATTGAAAATGTTTTGCTCTATCCTGTATTTGATAATATAGAAACTAAGTATAGTGCAGAAATTTCAGAAAAAATAGAAAAATTAAATATATTAGCAATTCCTGAAAATGAAAAAGCCAAAGTAGAAATAAGTGGAAACGAAAATTTAAAAGAAGGAGAAAATACAATAACAATAACAGTAACAGCACCAAACGGTTATACGAAAAAGGAATTTGTAATTTTAGTGTATAAAAGAAATTTAGAAGAAGAAAAAAAGTTTATAAATGAACAGGAAAATAATAAACAAGAATTAGAACATGCATATGAAATTGAAAAATTATCTATTGATGAAGAAGAAAAAATTGCAGAAGAAATAAGTGTGGATAAAGAAAAAAATAAAAATAGAAATTTAATTGTAATGATTGTGGCTGTTATAATTGGTGTGGTTGTGATAATATTGCTAGTAAGGTTCTTTATTTTTAGAAAATAAAGAAATGTCATAAGAAAAATGCCAAAGGGACGGAGCAAAATGGCAACTTTTCGAAAAAAGTTGCCATTTTGCTCCGTCCCTTTGGCATTTTTTTGACAATCATTTGGCAAGAATTTTATAACAAATTTAATAAAAATATAGACGAAGCATTTTTTTTGTGGTATTATAATGTGGTACTTAAGATTTGAGCATTTTTAAAGGATATATTAAATTAAGTAAAAATTACAAAAAATAAAATATAAAAAATATGGAGGAAGATATGTATAATTTTTTAAAAGGAATAATAGTAGGAATTGGTGGAATTGCACCAGGTTTAAGTGGAAGTGTTTTACTTGTAATTTTAGGATTGTATCAAAAAACAATCACAGCAATTGGAACATTATTTAAAAATTTCAAGAAAAATGTGTTATTTTTACTACCATTAGTTTTAGGTTTTGTTGTAGGTGTAATTCTATTTAGCAAAGTAGTAGATTATTTATTAGGAAATTTTGAAATGTATACAAGGTATGCATTTTTAGGATTAGTTTTAGGAACTATACCACTATTTTATAAAGAAGTTAAAAAAGAAGGCTTTAGCAAAAAATATTATATTGCAATAATAATTGCAGCAATATGTGGCATTATTCTATTTTCATTTAACAAAGGATTATTCCCAGTAATAACTAACCCTAATATTTTTCAATCAGTATTTTTAGGAGTAGCAGTTGCAGGTTCTTCTATAGTACCAGGTGTAGATAGTGCTGTAATACTTTCTTCATTAGGATTGTATGAATTATACGTAAGTTCTATTGCTGATTTCAATTTATCAGTACTACTACCTGCAGGAGTTGGACTAGTAATTGGAGTACTTGTAATATCATTTATAATGAATAAATTAATAAGCAAATTTTACACTATGACATTCTCAATAATATTTGGACTATTTTTATCTATAATACCAAATGTTTTAAATAGTAGCTGTGCATTAGGATTTAATGCAAATTCAGTTATTTCTATAATAATTGCAATAATTGGTTTTGGCATTTCATTTTTCTTAGGAGATATTAAAGGAAATATAGAAAGAATAAAAACATTTTTTAATAAGATAAAAAAAACAGGTGAGTTTGATAAAGTTAAAAAAATATCAGACTAACAAATATTAAGGAGTAATAAAAAGTATGAATATAGCAATTATTTATTCAAGTAGAACAGGAAACACAAAAACTATAGCTGAATCTATAAAAGAAGAGCTACAAAATAGAAATATAGTTTATTTCGGAAATGCAACTAAGGAATTACCTCAAGCTGATATTTATATTATTGGCTCATGGACAGATAAAGGAAATGCCACAAATGACATTATAGAAGTTCTTAATAAAATAAAAAATAAGAAAATTGCATATTTTGGAACAGCAGGATATGGTGAAAGTGAAGAGTACTATAAAAAGTTATTTGAAAGAGTAAAGAAGAATATTGATCCATCTAATGAAATATTGGGATATTTTTATTGTCAAGGTAAAATGCCTATACAAGTTAAAGAAAAATATGAGCAGATTTCTCAAAATTCAGAAAATCCTAATTTAAAAGTAGCCATAGAAAACTTTGATAAAGCTTTATCACATCCAGATGATAAAGATATAAGTAATGCAAAAGAATGGATAAGAGGTATAGTATTAAACAAGGAATAGTAAAGTTATAGAGGAAATTATAATTATGGAAATTTGGTAAGATAGTTAAATATTGAGGTTTATTATGACTAATTAAAAGTATAAATTGTAATATAAAATAGTAAGTTATCTTACAGGTAAAAATATATTTATAAATTTAATAAAATTTATAGACAATATTAAAATAATATTGTAAAATGATTAACATAGGAAATGAGAAAAGCAGATGTGGTTTGCCTCCCACAAAGAGGAGGTGAGGCGTATGATAGAAATACAATCATTAATTGCAACAATATACATATTATATTATTCATTAATAGGAGTAACTATCATTACGTTTGCCTTAATTATTGCGTTAGTAGTAATTATCAGCAAACAAAAATAAACAACAAAAAAACACATCTGTTTTGACCGGGAGATGTGTTTTTAACATATAACCAGGCAAACCACTTTGTGGTTTCTCCATTTCCTATATTTATTATAATCTATTTATAAATAAAAAGTCAAGAAAAATAGTAAAAATAATTATAGTATTAGTAAAATACAAGTTGGTTAAATGATGAAAATAAGTGATTTGAATCCAGAATATGATAAATTACAACAAGAATATGGAGCTAATGAATTATAGTATATATCTTGTTTATTATCCTATTGGAAATGGAATGATGAATATAGATAAAGCTATAGAAGATTTAAATTAAAATATAAGAACAGATTTTAAAATTCAAAAAGATATGGATGATTATTAGAGATAATTGTATACATGTAGTTCAAAAACTACCTGTAATTTATTATTATATTATTTACATACAAATTACAATTTGACAAAATGAGAAAAGGATATTATAATCCTACAATAAAAGTGCTTAAAAGCACACAAAACATCCCCTTTTATTTTTAGGAAAATTACTTTATGCTATTCATAGTATAAAGTAATTTTCTTTTTATAGTATAATCATTTCTACAACTTATAATTTTGCTGAAAGTTATATTGATAATTACTCTCATTTATGGTACCATTTAGACAGCAAATAAAAATTTGTTAATTGATATGAACAAAATTTATATTAAATAGGAGTGTTAATAGTTGAATATAGAGAAATATTTATCAAATTTTTTCAGAGGAACTAAAAATCCAACTTTAAAAGCTATGAATTTTTTAATGAATGAATTAGACCATCCAGAAAATAACCTAAATGCAATTCATATAGCAGGCACAAAAGGAAAAGGTAGTGTAACTGAGATGATCACAAATGTGTTAATAAATGAAGGGTACACTGTAGGAAAATATATGAGCCCACATTTAATACATTACAACGAAAGGATAAGTGTAAACAATAAGAATATTAGTGATGTTGAAATGGAAAAACTAATAAATAAAATTAATCCTCTAATAGAAAAATATAATATCCAAAGTGATGTACCTATAACATTATTTGAATTAGAAACAACAATGGCATTTTTATACTTTAAAGAAAAAAACTGCGACTTTGTTGTTTTAGAAACAGGCTTAGGCGGATTATATGATTGCACAAATATTATAAATCATCCACTTGTAAGTGTTATTACATCAATAGGTTATGATCATATGCATATACTTGGGAATACATTAACAGAAATAGCATATCAAAAAGCAGGAATTATAAAAGAGGATAGTTAAATGTTGAGGTTTATTATAACAAATTCAAAATATAAGTTGTAATATAAAATAGACTAACTATATGAATGTCAAGAGTTTTTAGAAAAAAATTTTGACATTTTTTAATAAATTTTTGCAACACAAATAAGCATTCCAAAAAATGCTTTTAAAAACTATGCAATTATTGATATTAAGCTATTTTATCAGCTTGATATACATTATTTGTTTTTAATAAATAATAAATTACACGAACTAATTTCTTGGCAACATGTCCTAGAGTAACCCTGTAATGTTTGCCTTCAGATAATTTCTTCGCTTTAAAATTATTAAAGGTTGCATCATTCATACAAACCATTCTAGCAGCATTTATTAAAGCAAAACGTAAGTATTTAGAACCTCGTTTTACCATGACAGAATGAGTTGAAAAGAATTTTCCAGACTGATACATTGATGGATCAAGTCCTGCAAAAGCCAATAACTTTGAAGGAGAATCAAACCTTGATATATCTCCAATTTCGGCAATAATAGTACCAGCTAATTTATAGGAAATTCCTGGAATAGATAAAATAGGAGAGTTTAATTCTTTTAAAATTTCTTTAATTCTTTTCTCAATATCATCAATTTGTTGTTGTAAGAATTGAATAATGCTAATAGTTTGCTTTAATTCAAATGAAACGGAATTACTATTTAGCCCTATTGATTTTTTTGCTAGTTCTCTAATCTCAATAGCTTTATCTTTATCAAATTTTTTATTAGAGTTTTCAGATAGAAGATGAGTTAAATGCTTAAGATTACATTCAGCTATTTCTTTGGCACTTGGTAGTTCATAAAGTAAAGCTAAACAAGACTTTTGAGCAACAGAAGATACAATCTTCGGAAATTCTGGAAACACAATATCCACAAGCCTTACAAGAGATGTTTTAAACTTTGAATTTTCTTTTACTAAACGAAATCTGTGCCTGGTTAGTGACTTTAATTCAGAAATATGATATGATACTGGTATGTAGGGTTTTAAGTTATCTGAGATAAGCATTGTAGCAATTATGTGAGCATCTAACTTATCTGTTTTAGTCTTTCTAAGGCTTTGACCTTTTACATAAAGATTAGTTTGTAATGGATTAATAAGATAGATATTAAATCCTTTTTCGGTCAGAAAGTTTAGAATATTATTACTGTAATGACCAGTGGCTTCAAGCCCTACTTTAATATTGTCTAATGAATCAGAAAAATTCATTAAAGAATTGTAGAGAGTTTCAAAACCATTTAAATTGTTTGCTATGGTTAATTTTTCGATTAATATTTCGCCCTCAGAATTCATAGCGAAACAATCATGTTTATCTTTTGCAACATCAATTCCAACATAAATCATAGAAAAAACTCCTTTACAAAATATTTAGACAATGTGTTCCACCACAAAATGCTTGCCGAAAGTAAACTCGTTCAATATTAAACGTCAAGCGTTATCTAACTAATTAACAATTAAACAAACATCTGTGGTTAGAGTCTATTAATGTAATCGTCAAAGCGATAGTAATTTGCACTAATCCACAGTGTCTATGTAGATATTATACAATGGATTTAAGAATAAAAAAATGTATAATAAACTACATGTTCATTATACGAGTAATTTGTCTTTAGGATTGGAGATTAGATTTATGAGAGATGAAATAGAAAAATATATTAATGAAAATTATGATACTTTACAGGAGTATCCCTGGAATGAACATCCAAATTATACAACATTTAAGCATAAAGACAATAAAAAATGGTTCGCACTTATAATGGATGTACCTTTTGAAAAATTAAAAATTGATAAAGAAGGCATAGTAAATGTAATAAACCTAAAAAATATTCCAGAGATGATAGGTGGATTGAGGAACGAAAAAGGAATATTGCCAGCATATCATATGAACAAAGAACATTGGATTACAGTTCTATTAGATGGTACAGTTTTAAAAGAAAAGATATGTGAGTTAATTAACATAAGTTATGAATTAACAAGTAAAAGATTAATTATAATTTGACGAGAGCAGTTATATTGATAATTACTCTTGTTTATGATATTATTTAAACAAATTATAGATTGGAGTGAATAATGAATACAATTTTTTATAGCAGGAATGACTAGAAATAAAGAAAATATACTGAATAATCATTTTTATAATCAACAATTTTTAATATATGGAGGGAAAAAATGGATAGTGAAGTTGTTTTTGTAACGCATAATACTGGAAAAATAAGATCTGCTGAAAAATACTTTAAAAATTTAAAATTTATAACATTCAATTACGAACTAGATGAGCCAAGAAGTGATGATATAAAAGAAATTGCAACAGCAAAAGTAAAGCAGGCTTATGATATAGTAAAAAGACCTTGTATAGCACTAGATACAGATTTTAGAATTGATGAGCTAAATGGTTTTCCAAGAGCATTTGTGAATTTTGCTCTAGACACAATAGGAATACAAGGAATACTGAAATTAATGGAAAATAAGGAAAATAGAAAATGTTCTTTTAATGAATGTTTAGCATATCATGACGGAAAAGAAATACATTATTTTTACGGAAAACATCCACGGCAATTTATCAAATAAAATACAAGGAATTGATAGAGAAGAAAAATGGTCTGACTTATGGTATATTTTCAAACCAAAAGGGTTTGATAAAACTTTAGCCCAAATGGATGCTAAAGAAAGAGAAGATAGAAGAAAAGTAGATGGTTCAGTACAAGCGATGATAGAATTTGCAAATTGGTATGAAAAAAATTAGATTAAGATCGATAAAATTATTATCTGAAAATTAGAATATAAATCAATAATATAGAAAATAGGAAGATTGATAATATGAGAAAATTAAATTTAAAAAAGCAAATTACATAACACATTCAGGTAAATTTCATGTGGATGATGTCATGTCCACAATATTTCTTAGCAAACTAAGAAAAAATATTATATTAGTTGCTACTATAGATAACCAAGCAAATTTAATCAGCAAACAACAACCAACAAAAAATAAAAGATGTAGGACTTCAAAAAACAATAACAAAGTTCAAAAAATTAATAACCAATTATTGATACAAAAACAAAAATATGTTAAAATAATACTACAATAAAATTTAGTTATGTTTTAAAAAGAACCCTAGTAGAATTTTATAGTAACTTTATAGAGAGATAGTGGTAGGTGTAAACTATCAGTATATAAAATTTGAATTACAATTCTTAAAGTAACTAACGTATAGCTGCGAAAAGCTGTTAAAGAGGCAATATTATAAAATATTGTAAATAAAGGTGGTACCACGAGTCAATTCGTCCTTTAAGAAACGAATTGGCTTTTATTGTTTAGGGAGGTGATGCTATGACCCAAAATTTTAGAATGAAACTAATAATTGATGGGTTCATCTACGAAAATTCATATAATATACAAAAAAAATAAAGAAATGGAGTGTATAGAATATGAATAATGAATTAGAAAAAATAAAGAAAAAAGCAGTACAAATATTTTCAGAAGAAGATTTAGAAAGAAAAATAAAAAGTAAAAAGAAATTAACAATAAAATTAGGAGCAGACCCATCAAGACCAGATTTACACATAGGGCATAGTGTAGTTTTAAAAGTATTAAAAAGTTTCCAAGAGATGGGACATGAAATAATTTTTGTAGTTGGAGATTTTACCGGAATGATAGGAGACCCATCAGGAAAAAACAAAACCAGACCAGCACTAACATTTGAAGAAACAAGAAAATCAGCTCAAACATATTTTGAGCAAGCAACAAAAATACTTGACAAAAACAAAACAAAGATAGTATTTAACTCTGAATGGCTATCTAAAATGAATTTCGAAGATGTTATAAAATTAACAAGTAAATATACAGTAGCAAGAATAATGGAAAGAGATGATTTTAAAAAAAGATTTGAAAACAATTTACCTCTTTCTATGCATGAATTATTATATCCATTAATGCAAGGATATGATTCAGTTCATCTAAAAGCAGACATAGAAATTGGTGGAACAGACCAAACATTTAATTTATTAGTCGGAAGAGAATTACAAAAAGACTATAATCAAGAAAGTCAAGTAGTAATGACATTCCCATTATTAGTAGGATTAGATGGAAAAGAAAAAATGAGCAAATCACTAGATAACTATATAGGACTTACTGATACACCATTTGAAAAATTCGAAAAAAGTATGAAAATACCAGACAATGTTTTAAAACAATATTTTGAACTAGCAACAGATTTACCAAGTAATAAAATCAATGAAATAATGAATGGAGATATAAGAAAAGCTCATATAATTTTTGCAAAAGAAATAATAAAGATGTATGATGACATAAATGAATTTGAAGAGATAAAAGAAAAATATATGCAAATTGCAAAAGGTGAAATACCAGACAAAATAGATCAAATAAAAATATCAGAAAGCAATATAAATATATGTAATCTACTGTTAAAAGTTGGTTTTGCGAATTCTAAAAGTGAAGCTAAAAGAATGATTTTAGGTAATGGCGTAAAAATAGATGGAGAAACTATTAAAGATATAAATAAAATAATTAAAATAGATAATGAAGTAGTAGTACAATTTGGAAAAAATAGATTTAAAAAAGTAGTTAAATAAATACAATTAAAAGCTTCAAACAAAAATACTTTACAAAATACCTCTAGTATAATATAATGCAAATGTAATTATAAAAAAATTAGGAGGGATTATAAATGAGAAAAAATATTAAAACTACAGAAGCAATATTTCCAATGCCAGTATTAATGATAGCAACATACAATGAAGATGGAAGTATTGACGTAATGAATGCAGCATGGGGAACAATGCTTAGTAGAAACCAAATAATATTAAATTTAACAGAAACACACAAAACTGTAAAAAATATTAAAGAAAGAAAAGCATTTACAGTAAGTATTGCTGATAGCAAACATGTTGTAGAAGCAGATTATTTTGGAGTAGTATCAGGAAATAATACACCTAATAAATTTGAAAATAGTGGACTTTCAGCAACAAAATCAGAAAATGTAGACGCACCTATTATAAACGAATTTCCTATTTGTATGGAATGTGAATTTATAGAATATCAAGCTGACGAATATGGTTGTGGAGTAATAGGAAAAATAGTAAATGTAACTGCTGATGAAACAGTTATGAATGGAGAAAATGTTGACATTGAATTAGTTAATGCAATTAGCTTTGATCCATACACTCATGGATATTATAAAGTTACCCAAAGAGTAGGAGAAGCATTTAAAGATGGACTAAACTTAAAAAAATAATAATATTAATATATAAGGCAGATAGTTTACCTAAAATTATCTGCCTTTAATAAAAAAGGCTTTAAATACATAATTATAAAATGTAAAATTAAATAAACAAATGGTGGTGTATATGAAAACAGGATTATTATTAGAAGGCGGAGCAATGAGAGGAATGTATACTGCAGGAGTACTAGACAATTTTATGGAACATAATATAAAGATCGATGGAATTGTTGGAGTATCTGCTGGAGCCTTATTTGGAATGAACTATAAATCAAAACAAATAGGTAGAGTAATTAGATACAATAAAAAATATGCAGGAAATAAAAATTATATGGGACTATATTCATTTTTAACAACAGGAAATATAATGAACGAAGAATTCTGTTTTAAAAAAATTGTAAATGAACTTGACCCAATAGATTATGAAACATTTAAAAACACAGAAGTAGAATTCTATGCAGTTGTAACAAATATAGAAACAGGAAAAGCAGAATATATAAAAATAGATGATTTAAAAGATAAAAACAATTTAGAAATTTTAAGAGCATCGGGATCAATGCCATTTGTATCAAAACCAGTAATAGTAAATGATAAGAAATATCTTGATGGTGGAATAGCAGACAGTATTCCAATTGATAAGATAATGAATATGGGGTTTGATAAAGTAATAGTTGTTTTAACAAGACCAGATGGTTATAAAAAGAAAAAAACTAACCAAGTTTTTCCAAAAATCTATTATAGAAAATACCCTAAATTTGCAGAAGCTATAAATAATAGATACAAAAAATATAATAACGAACTTGAAAAAATATCAAAACTAGAAAAAGAAGGAAAGATATTAGTTATTAGACCATCTAAATTCGTTAAGATTAAAAGGATTGAAAAAAATAGTAGTAAATTACAAGAAATGTATGATTTAGGAAAAGAAGATACAATAAAATTATTAGATAAAATAAATGAATTCAAATAATATTAAGTCTGCACATTACCTAGCCTTTTTAAATGCAACAAAGTAACATTACAAAAATGTAAGAAAAATGTAAGAAAAAATAATAGCAAAAAAATATATAAATTGATATAATATAGAAAAATTATATAAGTATTTATTTGAATTCAGGCATAGTTAATAAAATTATATACTATTTATTGGTTAGCAAAAGCTAAATAACTATACAAAAGATTACACAAAAAATCAATTAATGTTGCAGAAAAGGAGAATAAGTTATGAGCTTTTTAGGAAATATTTTGTGGTTCATCTTTGGAGGCTTCTTTAGTGGACTTTCTTGGATATTATCAGGAGTAATTTGGTGTTTAACAATCATAGGAATACCTTATGGTAAACAATGCTTTAAATTTGCATCAATGTCTTTTGCACCATTTGGAAAAGAAATTGAATATGGTGGAGGGATTCCTTCATTACTTGCAAATGTAATATGGATTTTGCTATTTGGCATTCCGATGGCATTAGAAAACATTGCATTTGGATTAGTATGGTGTATAACCATAGTAGGAATACCGTTTGGATTGCAGTTTTTCAAAATTGCAAAACTTTCACTTGCACCATTTGGGGCAAAAATTGTTTAAGAAATTAACATGATACTATATATCACAACAAAAGTGCAAAAGCACAATAAAACATTCCATTTTATTTTAAAGAGAGTTGCTAGCAATAGTGATTCTCGTTTTGATTTATCTTACAAAAATGTCATTTTAAAATTTTAAAAATATGTTATAATGTTTCTGGAGGTCAGTTTTATGCAAAAAATATTAATAGTAGAAGACGATAAAAAGATAAGAACAGAATTAGAAACATTTTTGAATAAACACGGATTTTTAGCAAAAGGATTAGAAAAATTCGATAATACAATTCAGGACATATTAGCTGAAAATGCAGATCTGGTATTATTAGATATTAATTTACCATATGCAGATGGGGAATTTGTATGTAAAGAAGTAAGAAAAGCGTCAGATGTACCAATAATAATGGTAACAAGCAGAGATAATGAAATAGATGAATTAATGAGCTTATATGGTGGTGCAGATCAATATGTAACAAAGCCATATAATATACAAATATTACTTGCAAAGATAAAAGGTTTACTAAAAAGAAATAAAAAAGCAGAAAAAGAAATACAAAAAATTGATTGTGATGGTTTTCTATTAAATATAGCTGAAAGAGTAATTGAAAAAGATGAACAAAAAATAGAACTTACAAAAAATGAATATACTATTTTATACTATTTAAGTATAAACAAAGGAAAAGTTGTATCAAGGGATGAAATTATGGACTACTTATGGGAAAGCCAAGAATTTATCGATGATAATACTTTAAGTGTAAACATAAAAAGATTAAGGGATAAATTAGAAGAATTAGGACTTGTAGATAGAATTGAAACTAGGAGAGGACAAGGGTATTTGTTAAAATGAAATTTAAAGATTTTATAAAGGAAAAAATGATATTAATTATAGGAACAATACTTGCTATTTCAAGTGTAGAAATTTTATTACTTGCTTATAATATTAGTATATTAATAAGACTATATTGTGCATTTATATCCAGTTTCGTAGTGGCACTTGCTATACTAATCGAATATAAAAAGAAAAAAATGTATTATGACCAACTAATAAAGAATATGGAAGATTTGAAAGAAAAATATTTAATATCAGAAATAGTAAAAACACCTAATTTTATAGAAGGTAAAATATTAAAAGAAATTCTGCAAGATACAGGAAAATCAATGCTTGAAAATGTAAATTACTATAAAAACATCCAAGAAGATTATAAAGAATATATTGAACTTTGGATTCACGAGGTCAAAATCCCCATTGCAGCTAGTAAATTAATTATAGAAAATAACAAAAATCAAATAACAAAAAGTATAGATGAAGAATTAGATAAAGTAGAAAACTATACAGAACAAGCCTTATTCTATGCTAGAAGTAATGCAGTAGAAAAAGATTATATAATCAATAAAACAAACCTAAAAGAAGTTGTAGCAGGTAGCATATTGAAAAATAAAACAACTTTACTAAATGAAAAAGTATCAATAGAATTAACTAATTTAAAGAACGAAGAAATATATACAGACAGTAAATGGGCAATATTTATAATAAATCAAATCATACAAAATGCTATCAAATACTCAAAAAAAGATGATAAAAGAATAGAAATTTCCTCACAAGAAAAAAGTGATAAAGTAATTTTATACATAAAAGATAATGGAATAGGAATAAAAAAAGGAGAAATCACAAGAGTCTTTGAAAGAGGATTTACTGGAGAAAATGGAAGAATCATAGGTCAAAAATCAACTGGAATAGGTTTGTATTTATGTAAAAAATTGTGTGATAAACTAGGTTTAGGAATAGAATTAAATTCAGAAAAAGATAAAGGCACAGAAGTTAGAATAATCTTTCCAAAAAATAGTTATACAAGTTTTTAATGGCTCTTTGATAAGAGCTATTTTTTATCTTACAAAACTGTAAGACAAATGTAAGATTTAAAAATGGCAAGGAAATTTTAAATGTCTTATAATATAGTTAGAATAAAGGAAAGGAGATTTTAAAATGAGCAATGTATTAGAGGTAAAAAACATTGAAAAATACTATGGAAATAAATCAAACCTAACAAAGGCAATTGATGGTATTAGTTTTAATATAAAGACTGGAGAATTTGTTGGAATAATGGGGGCATCTGGTTCAGGAAAAACAACTTTGCTAAATTGTATTTCAACAATAGATAGAGTGACAGCAGGAAAGATTATTATAAATAACCAAGATATAACAAAACTAAAAGGCAATAAACTAAATAAATTCAGAAGAGAAGAATTAGGATTTATATTCCAAGATTTTAACCTTTTAGACACTTTAACAGCTTATGAAAATATTGCGTTAGCATTAACAATCCAAAAAGTGAATCCCCACGAAATAGACAAAAAGGTAAAAGAGGTAGCAGAAAAATTAGAAATTTCAAATATATTAAGTAAATATCCATATCAAATATCAGGAGGTCAAAAGCAAAGAGTAGCCAGCGCAAGAGCAATTATAACAAATCCTAAAATGGTCTTAGCAGATGAACCAACAGGAGCATTAGACTCAAAATCAGCAAGGCAATTGCTAGAAACATTTGAACACTTAAACAAAAATTTAGGTGCAACAATTTTAATGGTAACTCACGATGCTTTTACAGCAAGTTATGCAGAAAGAATTATATTTATAAAAGATGGCAAAATATTTAATGAATTAATAAAAGGTGAAGATACAAGAAAACAATTCTTTGAAAAAATAATCGAGGTGCAAACACTTCTTGGAGGTGACCTAAACGATGATATTTAAGTTATCAATAAGAAATATGAAAAAGAGTTTTAAAGATTATGCAATATACTTCTTAACTTTAGTATTAGGGGTTGCAATCTTTTATATGTTTAACTCTTTAGATAGTCAACAGGCAATGCTTGAAGTTTCTCAATCTACAAGATCTATGATACAACTATTAGTTCAAATGCTTGGAATGATTTCTGTTTTTATTGCGATTGTATTAGGCTTTTTAATAGTATATGCAAATAACTTTTTAATAAATAGAAGAAAAAGAGAATTTGGTATATATATGTCGCTTGGTATGGGTAGGAGGCAAATATCTGGGATTATCTTATTAGAAACAATATTAATTGGAATTTTATCATTGGCAGTTGGACTATTCATAGGAATATTTGCATCACAGTTTATGTCTATTTTAGTTGCAAAATTATTTGAGGCAGATATGAGTGAATTTACATTTGTATTTTCAACTGATAGCTGTATAAAGACCTGTATATATTTTGCTGTAATGTATCTTGCAGTGATGGCATTTAACACATTAACAATTTCAAGATATAAATTAATAAATTTATTAACTGCAATAAAGAAAAATGAAAAAGTTAAATTAAAAAATCCTATTATATCAATACTTGTTTTTATAATTTCTTGCCGGAATATTAGGATATGCGTATTATCAAGTAACAGGCGGAGTCTATGAATTAAGTACAGATGATAAATTATTGCCACCAATAATTATGGGAATAGTGGGAACAATAGGAATATTCTGGTCTTTATCTGGATTTATATTAAAAGTTATACAATCTAGAAAGAGTATTTACTTAAAAGGAACAAATATGTTTGTATTAAGACAATTAAATAATAAGATTAACACAAACATAGTTAGTATGACAGTTATCTGTTTAATGTTATTTATGACAATTAGTGCATTATCAAGTAGTTTGTCAATACAGTCAGCATTAGACTCACAATTAAAAGAATTTACGCCTGTAGATGTCAACTTATACAAAACAGCATATCTACCAAAAAGTTATGTAAGTTCATATAGCGGTAAAACAATATATAATACAGAAACACAAATAGAAGATTCAAGGCATCCTGTAAGTTATACACTTGAAACAAATGGATA
>CALXCJ010000003.1 GCA_944386775.1 uncultured Clostridia bacterium | reverse complement strand
GCATTTTGCAATATTCCGTTATCTCCTGTTAGGGTCGCAATTGTTACCCCAGATAGGATTAGCAAGACTATGATTGTTATAACTAAGGCTATGAGTGTTATTCCTTTTGCTTTCATCTTCTTTGCTTTAATTAATTTTTCGTTAGTTTTCCTTGATTTGTTCTTTTCTTTTACCATTTGTTTACTT
Source organism: uncultured Clostridia bacterium (assembly GCA_944386775.1). Taxonomy (GTDB): domain Bacteria; phylum Bacillota; class Clostridia; order TANB77; family CAG-508; genus CAG-269. The sequence continues at coordinate 65,284 of CALXCJ010000003.1, read as the reverse complement.
CCTTTCATTTTCTGTTATTTCTTTTTTAAAATATCACATTTAAAACCTTTTGTCTATAATTTTTTGCCATTTTGAATGAGTTTTGTTTTATTTTGAATGTGTGTTTTTTTATTTTTATAATTAAGTTAAAAAATTAATGAAAATTTTTATTTATATAAATTATTGAAATATTAAGCTTTTTCAAGAATTTCTTAATTTAAATTCTATTCTTCATTTACATTTTTATATTCATTATATATTGACTTCTTCCTTTGAAAATGCTATAGATTAATAAGTAATTAAAATATCATTAATTTTTTAACTTAATTACATTACCTTATAATTATCAAATTAACTAAAAAATCTCTAATTATTCATCTCTTTATTTTCTTAACATACACAATTTCTACTTATTTTTTCTAATAATTACCTCTTACTTTATTTATATTATTAACATTTTCTCTTTATTTATTCTTTCATATTTTAATATCTATTTTTATTTTTAATATTTCACTATAAATGCAAATCTTTTTCTAAGTAAAGTAATTTGCAATATCTACCTTCAATATAATGTTTAAACAAGTAACTAATCTAGCTAATTAACATACATGTCATACAAATAAAATATCAAAAAAGCACCTCTTCTATTTCAAAGATAGTGCTTTTACTATAATACCATATTAATTACGCCTCTATACTTAAATCCCAATTTCTTATACAGTTATCCCCACTAAATCTATCAATAACCCTGATAATAATGCAAATCCCATAACATATACTAAATAAATTACAAAGTGTTTAATTCCCAAAACAATTTTTAATGCTCCTAAATTGGTTATTTTTGTTGCAGGTCCTGTAATCATAAATGCTGTTCCTGCTCCCATACTCATTCCAGAATGTAGCCATTCATTAAGAAGCGGTATTGTTCCACCTCCACAAACATAAACTGGTACTCCTAATGTTGCTGCCATTAATACACCGAAGCCTTCATTATTTCCAAATAGACTTGCAAATACATCTTGTGGTACATACATTTGGAATAATACAGTAAGAATAATTCCAAGTAAAAAGTATAGTCCTGTTGCCTTTATGTTTCTTCCAATATTCTTTAATAGTCTTTTAAACATATTTGGGTCTGTATCTTTATTTTTCTTTTCTTCAAATCCATCAAAATTGAAGAACTTTTTATTTTTATAAAATATTCTAACTAACAATCCTGCTAAAAATCCACCTAAAATGCTTACATTTAATCTTATTAAAAGTGCTGTATTACCAAGTGCTGCACTGTAGATTAATAACTGTGGATTTAATAGAATTGAGCTCATCATAAAACTTGCTAGCCAGTCTTCTTCCATTCCGTTTTTGGAAAAAGATGCTGCAATTGGAATTGTTCCATACATACAAAGTGGGGAAAGTATTCCAAGTATACTTGCAATAAATGTTCCTATTATTTCAAAGTTTTTATCTTTTATTTTCATAAATAATTTATGTATTTTATCTTTTGCAAATACTGATATGATTGAGCCTATTACAATTCCTATTATCCAATATATAAATATTTGCCTAAATTGAATGTCAAAGTAATACCAAAAATATATTAACTGACTTTTAATTATTTCCCACATCTAATCCTCCAACTTATCTTGCATCTATATTTACAATTTCATAATTTAAGTTTCCAAGACCTATTTCTGCTCCATATTCAAGTGTATGTATTCCATTTCTTGATTCCATTCTTTGAATTAGTGACTTGCCATCTTCTGCTTCATACACTAAATCGACACATGCTTTGTCTAGTGCTACAGGATCTGTTGATGCTAAAATTCCTATATCATGCATATCTGGCTCAGCTGGGTTTGAATCACAATCACAGTCTACTGATAAATTATTCATAACACTTATATAAACAATATTATCTCCTTTATCTGCCTCTATAGCTAGTGCTGCTTCTGCCATTGATTCTAAGAAGTCATCTTGCGATGCTCCTCCAAATCCTGATGTTCTCGTACCCGCACTATGTATTAAACTTTTTCCACTAGATGATGCAAAACCTATTGAAATATTTTTTACTGCTCCACCGAATCCTGCCATACTATGTCCTTTAAAATGTGATAATACAATTGTTGAATCATAGTTTTGATAATTTGCTCCTACCATGTCATATTCAAGGTGCTTTCCATTTGGAACAGTTAAATTTATTGACCCATTTTCATCTAAAATATCTACATTTGCAATACTAGTAAAACCGTGGTCTTCTGCAACTTGTTTATGCATTGCGGTATTGCTTCTTGAGCCACCATATGCTGTATTACATTCTACAATTGTTCCATTTACACTTTGGACAAGGTCTTTTATTAGGTCTGGAGAAAGATAGTAGCTTCCTCCAGCTTCTCCTGTTGAAAGTTTAACTGCTACATTTCCTTGTGGCTCAAATTGTAAGTTATTGTATATATTCATAAGTCCTCTTGAACTAATATCTCTTGTAAAATATACTGTTGAAAATTCTGTTTGGCTAGTTCCATCTGGGCTAGTTATTTCTTGATTTCCTTGTTCTGAGTTTTCTATATTATTAATATTTGTATTAACATGAGTATTTGCTGTTTGTGTTTGATTATTGTTTTGATTTACTATATTAAAAATTATAATATTTGCAATAACTATTACTGCGATTATTGCTAAAATAATAATAACTTTTTTCATATTTTTTAAACCTTTCTATTTTACTTTTTTTCTACAAATTGTTCTACTTTCATATGAAGATGATATTTATCTCGCAAATCTGCTATTTCTTTCATCATTGGAGACTTATGGTGTGCATCTAAAGCTTCTTCGTTTTCCCATCTATCTATTAATAAAACTGTTTCTTTATCATCCATTGGGAAGAAATATTCGTATTTTTTGTTTCCTTCCTCTTTTCTTACTCTTTCTACAACTCCTTTTTCTACCATTTCTTCTGCAAATTTTTTGGCTGATCCATTTTCTCCTGTATAATAAATATTTATTGTTAAACTCATAATAAATCCCTTTCCTTTCTGAGGTAAATATAGAAACTATTATTTATCCAATTTCAAACAATTTCCAATAGTATCTCCTGTTCTTAAATATGTGTAATTTGGAAATTCAAATAATACTGGGCTAAATTTTGTGTAATCGATTTTTCCATTTTCGTCTAAATTTTCTTCTTGAACATAAGTATTTGCTATTGTAAGAATAAAGTTATCAAAATTATCTGTTTCATAGTTATCTTCAAGTTTACATTCCATAACAACTGGTGCATTACTTATTATTGGTGCTCCTGCATTGCCAATTCTATATTCAAAAACATCTGATTTGTCTTTTTTACTTCCACTTATGCTACCTACATAATCTGCTTTTTTTAGCATTTCTTCATTTACTATATTGATAGACAATAGTTTTGTATCTTTAATTCCTTTGTTTGTATAGTGTGTTTTAACTAGACTTACCATTACTCTGTCGTGACCTATAATTCCACTGTGCCCTGCTAAGAGCCAATTTACTTTTCCTTCGACCATTGTTCCTATTACTAGTAATGGCATTGGATATAAGGCTAATTTTGATCCTATATTTTTTTGCATTTTTATTTTCCTCCTTCTTTAATTTTTTTATTTTTTACTTTTCTTACCAAAGAAAAGATAATATAAATTACAAGTGCTATTACAATTAATACAGATATATATTTTAAGTAAAATAGTATTGGGCTTTGCTCATAGTCAAAAAATTTAAAATGATTTACTAAAAACATATCTTCCCATACTTTTAAATTTATAAATGAGTATATTCCAAATCCTGCTAAAATAACTAATATAAAGTAATATACATATTCAAATGTACTATTTTTCATTTTTGCATTTAATTTGTTCATCATTCCAGATATATGAAGTCCCACATGTATTGCCATTAATACAAATCCCCAAGATGTTGATAACATATGTAGTCTTCTTCCAAACATTGTTGTAGGAATATTTAAAAATGCAAATACATCAGCTGAAATCATTATTCCACTTACCATCATGCCTACCATTGCGATAAATAGTAACAAATTTATGATAATATGAAATGTTCTTTGGAAATTGTGTTTTCCTTTAAATATTCCTTTATACCATTTTATATTTAAAATATTATGAATGATAAATAATACAAAGGTAATTGTTCCTAGTATTTCGTGTACTTCGTTATCTGTTGCATAATATCCCATTAGTATAATAAACATTATGGTCATTATTACATCTAATATTATTCTGAACTTCTTATTCATAGAAAATTTTGTTCCTTTTAAAATATATTTAGGTTTTTAATAAAGGGGTCACCTATAAACCTATTTCTCAATAATTATATTTTTACATAATTATTAAAATCAGATAGAATGTTGCTCCTTATTCCTTAAGCACACATATGAATACATTTATTTCATACTAAATTTTATTTATTTCAGATGTATATAGATATGAAAATATTTTTTTCATACTATCTACCTTTTTATTGTTCTTCCAATCCATTATTATTAAGCCAATCTGATATATCTTCTTCTAAACCAGAACCTCCTGAATAATGTATGCTTAAGCCTTCACCAATCTTAGAATTTGGAGCAAGTTTTGATATGTCTGTTATACTTTGTCCAAATTCTCCACCACCATGGCTACAAAATGGAATTATTGTTTTTCCACTAAAGTCATATTCTTCTAAGAAACTTGCAACTGGCATTGGAATTGTTGCCCACCAGTTAGGGTAACCTAATAGTATTGTGTCATATTGGTCCATATTTTCTACATGGTTTGCCAGTTCTGGTCTTGCATCATTGTTCATATCTTTCTGAGCCTGGTCTAAAACTTCATTATAATTTGATGAATATGGCTCTACTGGATTTAATTCTATAATATCTGCTCCTGTTTTTTCTTGAATTATTTGTGCTGCATTTTCAGTATTTCCGCTCCAAGAAAAATATGCAATTAATATATTTCCATTGTTTTGGGTATTAAGATCTCTATTTGTATCACTTACAACTGTAGTATTAGAATTATTATCTCCATTTCTTGCTATTCTAAAACCAATATTACTCATTTTTTGGCTTGGTGTTGTTGAGGCACGGTAGCTACTCCTTAGGTGTTTTGCATAATCATTCCAACCACCACCTCTATTTATTCTTAAAGTACCTGTTGTTGGTCCTGATGGATTATTTGTGTTTTCTAAATCATATTCTCCATAATAATCGAAACACCATTCTGCTACATTTCCGTGCATATTGTATAGTCCCCAATTGTTTGGAGAAAAGCTATTAACTTCTACTGTTGTTTGCCTATACACACCTGGCTGTACTTCTAAGTTATCTTGCGAAAAATAATTTTCTTCTATTCCATAAGGATAGTGTCCATAATAATTTGCTTCTTCATCACTTATTGAGGTTTCTGTATTAAATGGAGTCTCTGTTCCTGCTCTTGCTGCATATTCCCATTCTGCTTCTGTTGGTAGTCTATAACCATTTGCTGATCTATCCCAACTAACACTTTCGCCATCTATTGTATATACAGGTGTTAAACCTTCTTTTTCACTTAATTTGTTACAATATTCTATTGCATCATACCAAGTCACATTTTCTACTGGTAGATTTTCTCCAGAAAAATTACTTGGATTTTCTCCCATAATTTCTTCATACTCACTTTGTGTTACTTCATATCTTCCTATATAGAAGTCACTTACTGTTACTTCATGTAAGGTTTCATCTGTTTCCCTTTGCATTTCTGTTTCTGGACTTCCCATTTGGAAAGTTCCTCCATTAATTAATACTAAATTATCTGCTATTTCTGCATTTACATTATCATTATTTGTAGGTGCTTCTCCTATATTGTTATTTTGAGTTTTATTTTCTTCTTGACGATACACTGCAAAGATAATTCCTGCTACAATTGCAACAATGATTATTGCAACCAATAAGGCGATTACTTTTTTATTCATAACAAATTTCATTCCTTTCCAATAAACATATAGATATAAAAATATTTTTTTAAACTACATTTTTCAATCGTTTTTTCTTTAATAAAGTCATTAATTATTTAATCTTTTTACCTAACTCATATGCTTCTTTATAAAAATGTTCTGGCATCATTCCAACTGTTCCACAGCCATTTCCTACAATCATACCTTCGTCTTTGTAATTCATATAACTTACTAATTTTTTATAATGTACGATTAAAGGTTCTACTGTAGAGTTATCAGTATTCCAACAAGTCATTATATATGCTGTTTTTAATCTTTTTCTGCTTATTCTTCCAGTTCTTGAATAAAATCTGTCTATTGCGGCTTTAAGTGGTGCTGTCATTGCAAAATAATAAACCGGTGTTGCAAAAACCAACATATCCGCTTCTTCTATAGCGTCTAATATTTTAACCATATCATCTTTAAATACACAGTCTCCGTCCATATTGCAATGGTTACATCCTATACAAGGGTGTATATTTAAATGTGCTGTATCAAATCTTATGATTTCATTATTGTTTTCTTTTGCTCCTCTTATGAATTCTTGAACTAAAGTATTTGATGTTCCGTGTAAATTGTAACTTCCTGTTAAAACTACTATTTTCATTATTATCACTCCTTTTTAAAAATTTTGATTTAATAATTTTAGTTTTAAAAATTTTAATTTAATAATCCTAGTTTATAATTCTAATTTAATAACTTTAGTTTTAAATTTTGATTTAATATTTTAAATTCTAATTAATAACTTTAGTTTTAAATTTTGATTTAATAATTTTAATTTATTTAATAGTTTTATTTTAATAATTTTAATTTAATAGTTTTAAAATCCCTTTATATGTAATTTCATAAATAGACAAATATTTAAATGGTACATCGGCTTCTTGCATTGCTTCTTTTTGCTTTTCTGTTACTTCTGCATATGGATAAATTCCATACATTAGTGGGAAAAATAAGAATATAAACTCTTCTTTTTCATTTTCACTCATCTTTTCAAAGAATTTATCTACACATTTTTTTACCATCTTTATAGCATTTCCATAGGCTTTTTTAAATTCTATAAGTTCTTCCATTCTGCTGTTTTCTTCCATATCGTACATATTCATAGAAAGTAATTTTAATAGATTTTTTCTCTTTGCAACTGTATGTGCTAATTTATCTGCAAACACTTCTTTTGTCATTTTAAAGTTTTTCTCATACATTTCATTTAGATCGTCTATCCATCTTTCATATTCTCTTTTTAAGAGTGCAAGAAATATTTCTTCCTTTGTTTGAAAATAATTATATATTGATGTACGAGAAAATGTTGTTTCTTCACCTATGCTTTTTATTGTTATGTCTTTAAAATTACTTTTTTGATATAGTTTTTCACAAGCATTTATTATTTCTTCTTTTCTAATATCAACTATTTCCCTAGCCATTTTGTTCTCCTTTTATATTTTTGTTTTCTGACACTGTGTCAATTTAATTGTTTTATATCATAATTCTGACACTGTGTCAATGTATTTTTTAAATTTTTTTGCGAATTTTTTTAATATCTAAAAAATATGATTGTTATCCTTTTGCTACAATCCAAGAAATTTAATAAGCATAGCAAAAAGAGATTTTTCACCTCCATTTGCTATGCTATAATTGTTTCATTATTAAATTATTTTAGAAAAAATACCCTGCTGTCATATCTAAATAATTTAAACCACTATATTCTGGATATTTTGATTTTACTTTATCTTTAAATTCTTCTGCATTTGTACAAGATTTTGCAATTTCCTTTAAATCTTCAAGATATGCAATTTTTGTATCAACATCTTTTAAAGTCTCAGGTGTATAATGGCTTGAAAAAACTAAATTATATCCTTTTTCTTTATAGTTTTTAAGTTGAGATATGATTGCATCAGCATGTGACTCTCCTGCAACTATTGAATGGCAATCATGTCCTAACATATGTGTATATACACATTTTATTTGTGGGAATTCAATCTCAATGTTTTCATCATGATATGTTATATTTAGTTCAAATCCACCAATATTTACTTTGTCTTCTTTTAATATATCTGTTATTTCGTGATATTCTTTTGCAAATGCTCCTCCAAAAGCTGTTTCAAATCCAGTAACTAAACCTTTAATTGTTCCTTCATTCATTGATTTTACTGTACCTTCTGATGCATATCCTTTTACATTTTTAAAAATTGTTCCTCCATTTGGATGATCTGAAAATACTTTTCCTACAATATTTTTATTTAATCCTTTTACATATTCTTCAAATTCTCCTAAATTATCATAAAATGCAGGGAATTCTACTAATAAAACATTATCTTTATTTTCTAATATATAGCTTTCATCATTCATTAAATCATTAGTTTGATAGCAATGTAATTTTATATCTCCAAAATTATATATTTCTATAAATCCTTTTTTTAAATTAACTTTTGAAACTTCCATTTTATATACACTCCTTTTTCTATTATTGAAATTTAGTAGCTACTCTATTTTTCAATTCTATAATTATTTTACATGCGGTTTTTCACTTTGTAAAGTAGGCACTTTTTTGTAATATAGTTTCTTTGAAGATACTATTTAGTATTTTTCTTAGATTTTGCTATTAAATTTTTTTGTTTTTATATTCTTTATTATCCTTACATTCTTTTAGAATTTATATATTCCTTTTTTATATTACTATCTGTTTTTATACTATTATTGATTTTCTAGCATTATATCTATTTACATTTTTTAATCATTCTGGTATACTCAATATAAATATGAAAATTCCAAAAAAATTTTTACTTTATAAAAATATAATTTTAAAAATAGTAAAAAAATACAACTGATTATTAAGGTTTATGGGTAACCTTTTAAAAACCTAAATATTTTATAAAAGGAATGTGGTTTTATGAAACAAGAACTACCTGCTTGTCCTGTTGAAATTACGATGAGCTTAATTGGAGATAAATGGAAAGTTTTAATTATTAGAGATTTACTTACTGGAACAAAAAGATTCGGAGAATTAAAAAAATCTTTAACTGGAATTTCACAAAAGGTTTTAACTAATAATTTAAGGCAAATGGAATCTTCTGGACTTATTTTAAGAAAAGTATATGCAGAAGTTCCTCCTAAAGTTGAGTATTCTTTATCTAAGACAGGTTTGAGTTTAAAACCTATTTTAGATTCTATGGTAAAATGGGGAAATGAATACCGTATAAGTAAAAAATAGCAGAGGCAATCTGCTATTTTTTATTATTCTATTTCAATATATTTTTTAGTGTCTTCTATTTGTTTTTTATCTTGCTTTGGTAGTTCAATTTTTAAAGTTCCGTTTTTGAAACTTGCTTTTATGTCTTCTTCTTTTACATCTTCACCAACATAGAAGCTTCTTGAACATTCACCTACATATCTTTCTTTATGAACATATTTACTGTCTTTGTCATTTTGTAGATCTTTATTCATTGTAGCATGTATATTTAAGTATCCATCTTCAATTTCTATTTTGATATTTTCTTTTTCATATCCTGGTAAGTCTACTTCTATTTCGTATTTGTCTCCTTTCTCTTTAATGTCTGTTTTCATTAGTTTACTTTCACCTCTTGTGAAAAATGGGTCATTAAACATCTCATCGAATAAATCAAATTCGTTTTTTCTTCTTGGTATCATCATCATAATAAATCACTCCTTCTTTATTTTTTGTGTTGACACCTTTTAGTGTTTGCACATATAAAAAGTTTTATTCTTTCTATACATTCTTATTATATACCTAAAATTAGCAATGTCAAGTATAGAGTGCTAAAATTCACAAAAAATTCACATTTTTTCTCTTTTTCCTTATTTATCAGTATTTGTGGCAATATGTATCTTTATAATATAAATTTTTTTAATATTTTTTTTAATTTTTAATTTAAAATTATTTTTTATATTTTTACCCTAAATTCTTTAATTTAAAGTCATTTTTTATATTTTCATGTGATTTTTAATGTAAAATCATTTTTTGTAATTTTTTCCATATAAATATTTATTTTTTTATTGGTTATAATAAAAATGGTGATAAATGTGAAAAATAAAAAATGGATTTTATTTATTATTTTATTTATTGGTCTTGGTGTTATATTCTTTTTTTTAGACCCTTTTAACCTTTTTAATAAACACGGAGATAATTCATATATAGCAGAAAAAAGTTCTACAAGCCAAAATAATGAAAATAATACACAAAATAATGAAGGAAATATAACAAATGAAAACAATACATCTTCTAACAATTCAAATGAATCTAAAGAAGAAATCCAAAATGCTAATAATAATCAAAATGAATCAAGACAAGGAGTTTTTACAGAACCTGTAGAAGAGACTATTTCAAACTTTTCTACTAAAATATATTCAAATGATAGTAGCAGGCAGAATAATGTTCAAATAACTTGTAATACTTTAAATGGTACAATTGTAAAAAACAAAGAAACTTTTTCTTTTTGCACAACTGTAGGTCCTTCAACAAGTGAGAAAGGTTACCAAGAAGCGGATATTTTTGACCATAATGGTAAAAAGAAAAAAGGCTTTGGTGGAGGTAATTGTCAAGTAAGTACTACATTATATAACGCTGTTTTATCTGTTCCTACTTTAGAAGTAACAGAACGACATGAGCATAGTAACTATGTTCCATATATTGAAGATGGAAAAGATGCTGCTGTTGCATATGGTAGTTATGATTTAAAATTTGTAAATAATACAGGATCTGATATAAAAATTTTAGCATCAGCAACTGCTGAGGCTGTTACTGTAACAATAGTTTCACTTAAAAATTAAATAATATAGATCCAAAAAGGTTTCCAAAAAGAAATAAGTTTACCAAGAAGCTTAAGTTGCTAGCAAGCAAAGCTTATAGCTTCAGCCTTTTTGCAAACTCTTATCATATTTTTCTTTTTTCATAATATATTTTAATGGTGATATTTTTTGAGAAAAGCAAAATTATTTTTTGTAAATGGAATTATTTTAACTTTTACATCACTTTTTACTCGTTTGCTTGGTATGATTTTTAATATATATGTTGCAAATAAGGTTGGGTCTGAGGCTATTGGTGTTTTTAGTTTGATTATGTCTTTTTACCTTTTTGCAATCACTGTTGCAAGTTCAGGCTTAAGTACAGCTTGTACTTGTATTGTTTCTGAAGAGTTTGCAAAAGGCAATTATACAAGTGGTTTTAAAGCTGTAAGAAGCTCTGTGTTTTTTGCAATATTACTTGGACTTGGTTCTGGTTTTGTAATTTTTTTATCTGGACCTTTGGTATCTAAGGTTTTCCTTAAGGGCTTGGTTTCACCTATACCTATTTATACAATTGCAATTGGACTTACATTTATTAGTATTTCTTCTGTAATAAATGGCTATCTTTCTTCTGTTGGAAAATCTTATAAAAATGCTATTTCTCAGGTAACAGAGCTTCTGGTTAAGATGATATTTTCATGTTTACTTTTGCAGTTTTTTCCTTCTAAAAATGTTGAAACTGTATGTATTTTTCTTATTTTAGCAGATGTTATTTCTGAGCTGTTTTCTTTTACATTAAATATGATTTTTTATTTTAATGATAAGAAAAAGTATTGTAATAAGCGTACTTTTCAAGTTCAAATGAAAAAAAGAATTTTTAAAATTGCTTTTCCTATAGCAATTACATCATATATTCGCTCAGGACTTTCTTCTCTTAAACAATTTTTAATTCCTTTAAGATTAGAACTTTCTGGGCTAACTTATTCACTTGCAGTTTCTAGCTATGGTCTAATTAATGGAATGGTTATGCCTGTTTTGATGTTTTCAAATAGTTTCATTGCATCTTTTAGTATGCTCCTAGTTCCAGAGTTTTCTAGACTTTTAGCTGGCAAGAATTATAAACGTTTAGTTACTGTTTGTAATATGATTTTGAAAACTACAAGTATTTTTGCAATTTGTGTAAGTGGTATCTTTTTCTTTTTTTCTGATGAGCTAAGTTTTGCAATTTACCAGAATTTAGAATCCAGCAAATGGCTTAAGCTTCTAGCTCCACTTGTATTTTTTATGTATATTGATAATATAATTGATAATATGCTAAAAGGTATAAATGAGCAGGTTGGTGTTATGTGTTGTAATATTTTAGATTTGGTTATTACTATCTCTATTATTTTCTTTATTGTGCCAATTTATGGAATTGCAGGATATATTTTTAGTATTTTTGTTAGTGAACTACTTAATTTTACTGTTAGCTCTATTCAGCTTAAAAGAAAGATTAAGTATTCTGTTAATTTGTTGAAATTTGTAGTTTTTCCTATAATTGCTTGCTTGATTGCTTATGGATTTTGTAGTTTTTTAGATTTTAATTTTAGTAATTCTATTTTTGATGTGGTCTTTAAGGTTGTTTGTTTTGTTGGGGTTTATTTGGTTGTTATTTTTATGAATAAAATATTGGGGGTTATTGTGCGTAGAGTTAAAAAATTTGTGATTGTTTTTAGGGTTTAAATTAATAATCTTCCCAAAGGAATTTCAATTTTTTATTTCTCACTTGCTTAACTCTTGGAGAAATCCGCTCGATTAGTTCAAATGTTGTTTTCATTATTTCTACCTCCTAAATTCTTTTGGAGGTATTGAAACCTCCAAGTTTTAATGCTTTTTGGTTTCAAAAAAAGATACAAATGTATTATATTACATTTTATGTTAATTGTCAATTTAAATGTAAACTAAAACAGGGAAATTTCCGAAATAAGATTTATTATTTTATCTTTAATAGATAAATTTACATTTTGCTATTATGACTGTATAATAAAAAGACAGATGTTTTCGAATTAATATCTGTCTTACCTATTCTCATTATCATAATTTTTTTATAGTTACATATTTATCTTTGTTTCTCCTTATTCCTTGTAACTTTTCTCTCTCCTTCTTTTTGAACTGTCGCAAATTTTGCGACAGTTGGAATATTCTGCAATTCTTCATTTAAAGCATTATTAATATGTTTTCCAATAGTTTTTACATCTCTATCAAACAATTTAGCTAATTGTTCTCTGTTTAGCCAAACTGTTTCATCTTTTAGGTTTACCTCTAACTTTACTCCTTGGTTTTCAAATAAAATAATTTCATTCTTTTTTTCTTCCATAAGAACACATCCTTTATATAAAATTTAGTTCTTACAATTTTTATTTTTCCATATAATATTACTTTTATTACCATTTGAACCATTGTTCGTATTTTATAATATTTTCTATTATATGTCAAGTTAAATTTAATTTATTAATTTATTTTATTGTTCCACTTCTTTTTCATTACAATTTATAGCCGTTATTTTTTAATGTAGAGTAGACTTAGATGGCGGTCTGTTTTAAGCATAAATTCTAACATAATCGATGAAATTTCCCTATTTCATTAAGATATTAAATTGCATTATCTATAAAAAAATGCTATAATTTTTTGTAGTAATAATATCAAAAGAAGAGAAAGGAGAAACCATGTTTAAATTAGTATCAGAATACAAACCAACAGGTGACCAACCACAAGCAATTGAATATCTATCAAAAGGGATAAAAGAAGGTAAAAAATTCCAAACATTACTTGGAGTTACAGGTTCTCGGAAAAACATTTACTATGGCAAATATAATCGAAAAAGTCCAAAAACCAACACTAGTTTTAGCACATAATAAAACACTAGCCGGTCAATTATATAGCGAATTTAAAGAATTTTTTCCAGAAAATAATGTAGAATACTTTGTTTCATACTATGATTACTACCAACCAGAAAGCTATATTCCCCAATCAGATACATATATAGAAAAAGATGCCTCAATAAATGATGAAATAGATAAACTAAGACATTCAGCAACAGCTGCACTATTTGAAACAAGAGATGTTATAATAGTTGCATCAGTATCTTGTATATATGGTTTAGGTGACCCAATAGACTATGAACATATGATAATTTCACTTAGACCTGGAATGAAAAAAACAAGAGATGAAATCTTAAAAAAACTTGTTACAATGCAATACACAAGAAATGAAATAGATTTTAAAAGAGGAACTTTTAGAGCAAAAGGAGATATTGTAGAAATATACCCATCTGATAAAGGAGAAGAAGCAATTAGAGTTGAATTTTGGGGAGATGAAATCGAAAAAATATCAGAAATAAATCCACTCACTGGAAAAGCAATAGCAGAAAGAAAACATGTAATGATATTCCCAAACTCACACTATGTAACAACAGAAGACAAAATGGAAAGAGCAATAAAAACAATTGAAGAAGAATTAGAAGAACGAGTCAAATATTTTAAAGATCAAAATAAATTAATAGAAGCTCAAAGAATAGAAGAAAGAACAAACTTCGACATCGAAATGATGAAAGAAACTGGTTTTTGCCAAGGTATAGAAAACTACTCAAGGCACATAAGTGGAAGAGCACCTGGATCACCACCTTTTACATTATTTGACTATTTACCAAAAGACTTTTTACTATTAATAGATGAATCACATGCAACAATTCCACAAGTCAGAGCCATGTATAACGGAGACAAAGCAAGAAAAGATTCACTTGTAAAATATGGCTTTAGACTACCTTCTGCATATGACAATAGACCACTAACATTTGAAGAATTTGAAAAAAAGATTAATCAAGTTATATTTGTAAGTGCAACACCTGCTGAATATGAAAAAGAACATTCAAAAGAAAATGTTGTAGAACAAATTATAAGACCAACTGGACTACTAGACCCTAAAATTGAAGTAAAACCAGTAACAAACCAAATAGACGATTTAATAGAACAAATTCACCTAAGAGTTGCAAAAAACCAAAGAGTACTAGTAACAACCCTAACCAAAAAAATGGCAGAAGACTTAACCGATTATTTAAAAAGTCTAGACATAAAAGTAAATTACATGCACTCAGAAATAAAAGCTCTAGAAAGAATGGAAATAATAAGAAACTTAAGACTTGGAGAATTCGATGTACTAGTTCGGAATCAACTTACTAAGAGAAGGACTAGACATACCAGAAGTATCTTTAGTTGCAATACTAGACGCAGACAAAGAAGGATTCCTACGTTCAGAAAGATCTTTAATCCAAACAATAGGAAGAGCCGCAAGAAACACAGAAGGAACAGTAATAATGTATGCAGATGAACTAACAGACTCCATGGAAAAAGCAATCACAGAAACAAACCGTAGAAGAAAAATTCAACAAGAATACAACAAAGCACATGGAATTACACCTAAAACCATCAATAAATCTGTTAGAGATACAATTAGTATTATTAAACAAGAAGACATAAGTGTTGAATTCAAAATGGAAAATAAAGACGACATTAAAGATGCAATTAATAAATTAACAGACGAAATGTTAAAATATGCTGGAGAAATGGAATTTGAAAAAGCAGCGGAAGCAAGAGACAAAATTAAAGAATTAGAAAAATTACTATAACGGGATTAAGGGACGGTCTTTAAAATCCCGGCTAGCCGGGATTTTGGGGACGAACCTTAAATTTTTTTTACAAAATTTTTATTATTTTTTGAAATAGACTTTAATATGCACACAATATCGGGTACCCTTTTTTATTATGTCCACATCTATAGATATATACCTTATGGAAATTTAAGAAATATTAAACTTATTCAGGATTTAGGTTATAAAAATTTTCAAACTTATATCCTTTAGATTTTAAATAGTCAATTGATTCTTTTAACACTTTTGAGCTATCATTTACATCTTTTGTATCATGCATTAAAATAACTAATGTGTCTTTATTTTTAGAAGATTCTTTTAAATTATTTAGTAATTGCTCATTTGTATATTTTTTCATAGAATCATTATTTAAACAATTCCAATCAATGTATGTATAATTAATTTGTGAAAGTAGTTTAACTGCTTGTTTTTTTTCTTCTTTATTTTGAGATGACATATAACCATTTGGAAACCTAAAAACATGCGAACAATAATCTTCTATTCCAATTGCTTTTCCTATTGATTCATCTGTTTTTTCTATTTCATTTATGAAACTTTCTTTGCTTTTATAAAGAACATTATTATTATGGCTATATCCATGATTTGCTATATAATGCCCCTCTGCATAAGCTCTTTTTACAATTTCTGGATGGTTTTCTACATATTTGCCTATTACAAAAAAAGTAGCTTTTATGTTTTCTTCTTTTAGTATATCTAGAATCTTTGGTGTTACTAAAACACTTGGTCCGTCATCAAAAGTTAAATATGCGATTTTTTCTTTCCCATTTGTAAGATTTCTAATTTTATTTTCAAATTCTTTTGATGTATTGCAATTATAAGAAACTTCTATTGTTGATGTTTTTGGAGTTTTATTGGATGACCAAAGAATATAAATTATAGTAGATATTACTATTATAAAGCCGATAATAAATAATTTTTTCTTAGAACATATGAATATTTTCATTTAATCACCTTCTTTTAAAAATATTATTACATGGTGTTAAATATTCACTAAACTTTATTAGAATGAATGAATGAATGAATAAACAAGAAAATAAATAAAAAATAGTTATTTTGTAATATTCAAAACATTTAAAAATATTTAAAAAATATTCAAAAATATTAAAAATATTCAAAAAATATTCAAAAAATATTCAAAAATATTAAAAATATTCAAAAATCTTAAAAAATCTCTAAAAATGCTAAAAGTGAGGAAACAAAAAATGCCAAAAGGAACTTAGCAAAATGTCAAATTTAAAAAATTGCCGTTTTACTCCATCCCTTTTGGCTTTTTAAAAGTGTTCAAAAAGAGCTATTTTAATATCATTAATTTAGATTATATACATATTTTTTTAGATAGCCAAAATAAAATTTCTAATCTATTTCTATTGCCCCAGTATATAAACCATAATATGTTCCCTTTTTGCCTATTAATTCATTATGTGTTCCTCTTTCTATTATTCTTCCATGATCTAATACCATTATTAAGTCAGAGTTCCTGATTGTTGATAGCCTATGTGCTATTACAAATACAGTTCTTCCTTTCATTAGTTTATCCATTCCTTCTTGAACTATTTTTTCTGTTCTTGTGTCTATACTTGATGTTGCTTCATCTAGTATTAGTACTGGTGGATTGTTTAGTGCTGCTCTTGCGATTGATAGTAGTTGTCTTTGACCTTGTGACAAACCTTCTCCATTTCCTGTAATAACAGTATCATAGCCTTGTGGAAGATGTTTTATAAATTTGTCTGCGTTTGATAGTTTTGCAGCTTCATATATTTCTTCATCTGTTGCATCTAATTTACCATACCTTATGTTGTCTTTTATTGTTCCTGTAAATAAACTTGTATCTTGCAGAACCATTCCAAGTGATCTTCTTAAATCATCTTTTTTGATTTTTCTGATATTTATTCTGTCATAACGAATTTTTCCTTCTTGTATATCATAAAATCTGTTTATTAGGTTTGTAATTGTTGTTTTTCCAGCTCCTGTTGCTCCAACAAATGCTACTTTTTGACCTTCTTTTGCAGTTAAAGTTATGTCATGTAGTATTCTTTTATTTTCTTCATATCCAAATTGAACATTTTCAAATTCTACTTGGCCACGAAGCCTTGTGTATGTTATTCTTCCATCTTGATGTGGATGCTTCCAAGCCCAGATTCCTGTTCTTTCTTTTGATTCTACAATTTTTCCATCTTCTATTTTTGCATTTACAAGTGTTACATATCCTTCGTCGATTTCTTCTTCTTGGTCTATTAAGTCAAATATTCTTTCAGCTCCAGCAAGTGCCATAACTATTGAGTTCATTTGTTGTGATACTTGACCTAGT
Organism: uncultured Clostridia bacterium; assembly: GCA_944386775.1. Taxonomy (GTDB): domain Bacteria; phylum Bacillota; class Clostridia; order TANB77; family CAG-508; genus CAG-269. Next base: position 47,564 of record CALXCJ010000003.1, on the reverse strand, counting down.
GGGTTTGTAAATGCTTTTACAAATTGTAAAAATGCTGCTATACTTCCTATGCTCAAGATTCCATTTACAGATAACATTCCTCCTATTACTGCAACTAATACATAACCAATATTTCCTATATTCATTATACAAGGCATTAAAATATTTGCATACATATTTGCCTTTTCATTACTTTCACATAATGCTTCATTTAAATCATCAAATTTATTTTTTGATTCTTCTTCATAGTTAAATACTTTTACTACTTTTTGCCCTTCCATCATTTCTTCTATATAACCATCTACTTTTCCTATGTCTTCTTGTTGTTTTACGAAAAATCTTGAGCTGTTTCCTCCAAGGTATTTTGATATAAATATCATTACAATTACCATTGCGACAACAACTAGTGTTAAATATACATTTGTTGAAAACATAGAAATCAATACTGTTACCATAGATACAATTGCTGAAAATACTTGTGGTATACTTTGGCTTAAACATTGCCTTAATGTATCAACATCATTTGTGTATGTACTCATTATTTCTCCGTGTGGACGGCTGTCAAAGTACCCAATTGGTAATTTTTGCATATGATTAAACATTTGTGTACGTATTTTATTTAGTATTCCTTGTGATATGTTAATCATAAGTCTATTATATACATATGTTGCGATTACTCCAACAAGATATATTCCTCCCATCATTATAATTACATTAAGTAATTCTGTATAGTCTGGGTTTTGGCTAGATAAAAGTGGAGTAATAAAATCATCTATTAAATATTTAATAAATTCAATTCCAACTACTCCGACTAAAGCGCTTATTATAATGCTAACTAGTACTATTAAAAATTGAAGTTTATAAGATCCTACATAACTAAGTAATCTTTTAATTGTTGCAAATTTAGACTTCTTGTGTGATTTCTTCTCCATTTTTATCATCTTCTCCTTTCTTTTGAGATTCATATACTTCTTTATATATTTCATTTGTTTTTAATAATTCTTCAGATGTTCCTATTCCATCTATTTTTCCTTCATTTAATACTATTATTTTATCTGCATCTTCTATTGATGATACCCTTTGGGCAATTATTATTTTTGTTGTGTTTGGTATTTTTTCTCTAAATGCTTTTCTAATTAAACTATCTGTTTTTGTATCTACTGCACTTGTTGAGTCATCTAGTATTAATATTTTTGGTCTTTTTAGTATTGCTCTTGCAATACATATTCTTTGTTTTTGACCTCCAGATACATTTGTTCCACCTTGGTCTAATACAGTATCATATTTTGCTGGGAATTCCCTGATAAATCCATCAGCTTGTGCTAACTTGCAAACTTCTTCTAATTCTTCTTGGTCTGCATTTTTCTTTCCCCAACGTAAGTTTTCTGCAATTGTTCCAGAGAATAATACATTTTTTTGTAAAACCATTGCAACAGAATCACGTAAACTATGTATGTCATAATCTTTAACATTTACTCCGCCAACTAATATTTCGCCTTTTGTTACATCATATAATCTTGGTATTAATTGAACAAGTGTTGATTTAGAGCTTCCTGTTCCACCTATAATTCCTATTGTTTCTCCACTCTTTATCTCTAAATTTATATGTTCTAGTGCGAATTTGTTTTCATCTTTTTCATCACTATACCCAAAACTTACATCTTTAAATACTATAGATCCATTTTTTACTTCTTTTACTGGATTTTCAGGATTTTTTATAGTAGGCTCTTCTTCTATAACTTCTAGTATTCTTTCTGCTGATGATTGTGAAATTATTACCATTACAAATACCATTGATATCATCATTAAGCTTGATAATATTTGCCATGCATATGTTATAATACTTGAAAGTTGGCCTGTTTGCATATCTCCACCAACAATTAATTTTGCTCCTATCCAAGATATTAAAAGTATACAGCTATATATTGTAAGTTGCATTACTGGACTGTTAAATGCTACTATTTTTTCTGCTCTTTTAAAGTTTTGGTATACTTCATCATTTACTTCTTTAAATTTTTCTTCTTCTGTATCTTCTCTTACATATGCCTTTACTACTCTTATTGCATTTAAGTTTTCTTGTACTACTCTGTTTAGTTTGTCATATTTTTTAAATACTTTTTCGAATATTGGATGTGCTTTTGTTGCTATAAAATATAATATTACACCTAATATTGGTATTGCAACTAAGAATATCAAAGAAAGTTTTGCACTTATTGAAAGTACCATTAAAAGTGCAAATATCATCATGATCGGTCCTCTTACTAATATACGAATAATCATTTGAAATGCCATTTGCACATTTGTTACATCTGTTGTCATTCTTGTAACTAAGCTTGATGTTGAGAATTTGTCAATATTTTCAAAAGAATAATCTTGCACTTTATGGAACATTTCTTTTCTTAGGTTTTTTGCATATCCTGCTGATGCTTTTGCTGCAAATTTTCCTGATAACATTCCAAATGTAAGTGACATTATTGCTGAAATTATTAGTAATATTCCTATTTTTAATATATAATGTATATCACTATTTTGAATTCCTACATCTATAATTTTTGCCATTAATAGTGGTATTATAACTTCCATAACAACTTCTAATATAACAAATATTGGTGTTGCTATAGTGGATTTTTTGTATTCTTTAATAAATTTTGCTAATTTTTTAATCACTTTATCTCCTCCTTTTTCTTTTCTTTTTCAGCTAAGTTTTTTGACATTTTGTCCATAACTAAACAAAATATTTTTAAATTTTCTTTTGGAATATCTTTAATTAAATTTTCTTCCACACTAATAATTTCTTTCTTAAGTTTTTGCCTTGCTTCTTTTGCCCTATCTGTTAATGTTAGTTTTTTTAATCTTGCATCTTCAAGAGAGCCTTCTCTTATTATTATTTTGTTTTTTTCCATAAGTTTTAAAATTCCTGTTACTGATGCTCTTCTCATATCAAAAGCTAGTTCTATATCTTTGGCATATACATCTCTTTTTTTGGATTCCTCATAGATGTATAAAAGAATAGCTACTTGTCTTCCTGTAATTTTATAATCTGCAAGTACAGTATCCATTCTTCTTTTTATTTGCCTTGATAGCATTTGTATTTTTTTACCTACATCACGTTTTTCCAATATTCTCCTCCTTTTGATGGACAGTAATTATTTTAAGCTTTTTTGTTAGATACCTAACTATTTTATAATGTTATTTTATTTTTGTCAAGCGTTATTTTTGAAAAGTTTTTAAGACTTCTATATTCCACTAAAAAACAAAATTTTAATTACAAAATTCGACATATACTCATATTATATTATAAGAACTTTAATTGAAAGGAGGAAAAATTATGAATTTAGAAAATGTAAAAATTGGTTTTGCTCTTACAGGTTCTTTTTGCACTTTTTCCAAGGTCATCCCTAAAATCAAAGAACTAAAAGAAAAAAAAGCAAACATTATTCCCATAATGTCTTACAATGCTTACAATTTAGATACAAAATTTGGAAAGGCAAAAGACTTTATAATAGAAATCGAAAATATAACTGAAAAGAAAATAATCCATACAATCCAAGATGCAGAACCTATTGGTCCTAAAAAATTAACTGATATACTTATTATTGCTCCTTGTACTGGAAATACAATTGCAAAACTTGCAAATGACATAATAGATACACCTGCCACAATGGCTGCAAAATCTCATTTAAGAAATAATAAACCTCTTGTTATTGCAACATCAACAAATAATGCTTTAAGCGGAAATGCTGAAAATATAGGCAAATTGCTAAATAGAAAGAATTACTATTTCGTTCCTTTCAAACAAGATAACCCTATAACTAAACCAAGATCTGCGGTATTTGACCCTGAATATATTGTAAAAACTATTGAATATGCTTTAGAAGGAGTGCAAATAAGTCCAATATTATTATAGGAATATTTTAAAATAAAAATTAGAATTAAATTTAGATTAGAATAGAAATTATAATGAAAATTAAAATAATAATAATAGAAATAAAAATAAAAATAAAAATTAGAATCAAAATAAAAACAAAATAACAAATGAAATTAAAAATAAAAATTAGAATACCAAACCAACGATCCAATTCTTATTAGAACTGGATCGTCTACATTAAAATTTCTAAAAACAAATAAAACAAGAATTAGAAAACTCACAATATTCCAAACCTTTATCTCTTCCACCACTTATTTTTATCCTTCACTCACACAATCTCCTTCTTATTTTCATAAACTCTATCCATAACCTCATCTGAATAATATGTATCCAAAAAGCTATCAAAAGCACCTGATGGAGAAATATTATTTCTTCTCTCATCTTGTCTAAAAGCTGCAAGCGTCGAAATTGATATATTAAATGCCATAAATATTATTAACAAATATGTTGCAAGCCTAAAATATGAATTTTTCAAATACCCTTCTATACGTTTTATATGTGGATAAACAAATTTCATAAACAAAATCCCTCCTATTCCCCAATATAAACAATGCAATAAACTTGTCCTTCCATTAATATTAAATAATAAATTACTGTAGTCCCAAGAAACAGTACCAAATAATGTTTCTTGAAAATAAGAACACAAGTATTCAATTATACCACCTAATAACATACTATAAAAAAATACTTTAAAATCTCCTTTTATCTTAGGTACTAAAAAATAATATAAAACCAGCCCTATTCCATACACTTGTATAAATGGACCATATAGCAAACCTTTTCTAGAAACAAAATGTCCATTTTGCACAAAACCTACTATAGTTTCTAATATATAACCTATCACACTTCCTATTATAAATACCCAAAATATTTTCATAGCATATATTAATACATTTTTTACTACTTCTTTTTTCTCCATATTATCCCCCATTTATTTTAATATTATAATATATTTTCTTGAAAAATAATATCGTTTTATCTTACATTTACATTACAATTTCGTAAGATTAGAAATTGTAATTCTTGATATTGTAATTTTTGATATTGTAATTTTAATATAACATCTATTTATTAATTAATTTTTTATAATTTATTAATTATTTTTTAATTTTAAATCAATTAATATTTGCGGAAGATTAAATATTAGCTATTAAATATAATAATCATAGTCTATAAAAAGAAAATTGCCTAAATGTGCTCAAAGGGAGTTGCAAAAAAGTTGCAAAAATGGACAGAACCAATAGCAATTTTTGAAGAAACTTTTTCAAAATTGCCATTTGCTCTGTCCATTTTGGGCAACATCTAAACTAAATACCTAATTGAGGACATTACAAAATCAACTATAATAGCACCAATAAATATAATACAACAAATAAATTGCAAATTATACCTACTCTTAAGCTTTAATTTCTGTATTAAATTTTGTACAAAAGGATGTAATTTTTCAAGCAAAAATACACCTATTAGTCCCCAAAAAATTGAGTACAATAAACTTACTCTTCCTTGAATATTTAGAAAATCGTTTGAATAGTCCCACCATCTTAAGTTAAAAACTACTTCTAAAATCCAAGAAACTAAATATTCAAAAACTGTAAAAGCTATTGTTGAAATTAAAAACTTTTGAAATGGTTTTTTATATAATTTTTGAGTACACATTATTAAAATTGCTGCTCCAAATCCATATATTGGGCATATTGGTCCATACAAAAATCCTCTTTTTACAAAATGACCATGTATTAATAATGCATATATTGTTTCTATAATCCATCCTAAAAAGGAATATATAAAAAAATATGTTATATAATCTATTATTTTGTCTTTTGTAGTTTTTCCTAATTGTAAATCATTCATATTATTCCCCTTTATTTTATGATTTTATATTTTTTGTATTTTTATATTTTTATTTTATTTCATATCTTTTTGGATAGCTGAAAGAGTTTCTCCTGTGGTATTGCTTTTGTCAAACTTTTTAATGCAAAATACTATTATTCCAACAATTACAAAAGTTACAGCATATATTATCAAACTCATTTTCCAATCACCAGATGCCAAATTTGCACCTGCTAGTGTTGAAGATATAATTGATGGAATTCTTGCAAAAGTAGATATTAGCACAAATCTAATTGGACGTATTGGGAGCAAGCCCGCTATATATACAAATAAATCTTTTGGTGTTCCTGGAATTATAAATAATATTATCATTATTAATTCTATTTTTTGAGAATTCTTAAATAATTTGCTGTTTTCTATTTTCTTTATCTTATCTTCACCACAAAAATCATATACGAATTTTTTGCCTAGTTTCCTTACTAAAAATATTATTCCAGTTGAGATTATTGCAGATGATATAAGTAAAAATACTGTTCCCCATAAGCCACCATAGCACATTCCAGCTAAAATTTCTATAGGTTCTCCTGGCAGAATGAATAAGAATATTTGTGCAAGTTGCAGTCCAAATAATGTAAGCATTCCTAAAAATCCAGTGTCATTTACTCTTTGTTTAAATTCTAATTGACCTTCTTGAGTTGTAAGATTTTTTATTAGTGGTACTAAATAAACTGTTACTGCAATTAATATAATTATTACAATTACTGCAATAATTATTTTAAAAGCTTTTATTTTATTTTTGTTACTCATTTTTTTCCTTTCCTTAATATGTTTTCCTTATCAAACATATTAATTATACCATAATATTTTATTTTTGTCTCTTTTTTTCTAAATTTTAGATAATATCTTATTTTTTGTATTATAAAAATTGTAGAAAAGCTCTTAGGATGTTATTTATGTAAAATTTATGTAATGACGAATGCTAGTTTCGTAATTGTAGTCCTTCTTAGTATAGTATTAACATATTTTTATTATAAATTTAAAATATTAATAATTTTTTTACTAACTATTAAAATTTTCTTAAAATTCAGTTTTTCTTAAATTTCAACTTTTCTCAAATTTTAACTTTCCTTAAATTTCAATTTCTCTTAAGTTTCAATTTCTCTTAAATTTCAAATTTTCAAAAAAATTAGAAGTGATATTTTAGTAAATTTATAATATCACTTCCAAATTTTTTATTGTATAGTAAAATCGACTTTCTTTATTTTACTTGATCTCCTCCAATTATTTCCCCTGTTGTACAATCCACAAAATATGCTTCTTTGTCAGTAAACATAGTATTTGTATAATCTATTTCTACTACCCACACTTTTCTTACTATTTCTTCTGTTTCATAAACTACTCGGCTATTATCTATAGTAACATCTTGTGTTAAATTTTGTGTATTTTCATTTTCTATATTATTCTCTTGAATATTATTTATTTCATCTTCTGTTTTTGGTATTGCCATTTGTTCTTGCATAAATACATTTGGGTTCATCAATCTTATATCAAGTTTTGCTTCTATTGTTTTTATTTCGTTTTCACTTCTTCCTAAACTAATAGCCTTTTCTTTGGCAATCTCTATTGCTTCATTTCTCGTTATAACTATTTGGTTATCTTCATAATCATAGTCAAAAATTGTAAGTATTACTATTTGTTTTATTTCTGGTATAAAACTTATTCTAATATCTTGATAATAGTTATATATATCTCCATATTTTTTGCAGAAATCTACTTGCCAAAGGCTTCCCTCATCTGTTATAGCATTTTTCTTAATTTCTGCTAATTCATATTCTCCTTGTTTATAACCTAAACTTGTATATATTTCTTTTGCGACTTCTTCTGCTTGTTCTTTAGATAGTGTTGATGGAATTTTTGTGTCATCTATACTAAAGTCTGATAATTGTTTTAGTTTACCTGTTTTTGAATCTATAGATAAACTTATTTTGTTACTCATCGCTATTTCCCAAGTTGTTTTATTACTTGTTTTTATAAGGTCACATTTAGTTATATTTCCAGGCTCTTTTCCAATATCTTTTACTATTTGGTTTGCAATTTTTTCTGCCTCTTCTTTTGAAATAGATTTTTCTTCATCTTCTTTAGTTACAGTATAAGTATCTTCAAATTTATATTCTTTTGGTTTTTGCCATATATTTTGATAAGTAACTATTCCAGCATATACTACTCCTATTGTTACACCTATTGAAATTATAAATGTTAGTGCTATTTGCAGTACATTTTTTACTTCTAGCCTTTTGAAATTTGTAGTATAAAAACTATTTTTCACATTCTTTGAAATCTTATCATATTCAATCTCAGATTCCTTCTTATAGATGCTTTCTAAATATTCTTTATTATTCATCATAACTAATCCCCTCCTTTTCTAATAATTTTTTTAATCTCTTTTTTGCTCTATGTATTAAAGATTTTACATCAATAATATTTTTTTGCATTATTTTTGCAATTTCTTTATATTTAAACCCTTCATATACATTTAAAATTATTACTGTTTGATATTCAGGTTTCATATTTTTTAGTACTTCTCTTATCTTCCTATCTTTATCTCTTGAAAAAACAAGGTCTTCTAATTGCCTTTCATCTTTATATAAATTGTCATAGTCCTGGACTTTTACATTTTTAGCTTCTTTTTTTAAATAATTTATAGCTCTACATTTTGCTATCATATATAAATATGTTTTTAGTGAATATTTAAAATCATATTGTTCTTTATTAATTAGTATATATACAAAAACATCTTGTGATATATCTTCTGCAATTTGCAAGTTATTTACATATTTATTTATGAAATATATTAAATTATTTTTATACATTAATACTATTTTTTCAAATGCTTCTTGATTTCCTTTAAGATATTCTTTGTATAATATTTTACTTTCTTCTTCATTATCTAATTTATTTTTTTCCATTATTACACCCCTTTTTATTTCTATTGTTTTTATACTTGTTATACAATTGGATTTTGATTTTGTTACACTCTGTGTATAAAAATGTTTAAAGTCGAGAATATCACTAAATTGAAACTATCCCCAAATGGGACAAATTTTTATCTCATTTGAGGATAGTTACTTTCTTGGATATTTTCTTTGGGTATATACCCCCTTTAAGGAATATTTCTATTTTGCAATAATTCCTTTTGGGATATATTTTTATTTTTGTGTAATTTTTTGTTATGAGAACATTCTATTTGTGAATAGTCCCAAAAAGACTTTTACTAGCCTAATGCTATATCTAAAATCATCATTAATACAAATCCTATTGCAAGCCCTATTGTTCCTATATTTGTATGTTTACCTGATTGTGATTCTGGTATTAGTTCTTCTACTACTACATACATCATTGCTCCTGCTGCAAATGATAGTAAATATGGCAAAATTGGTATAACTAAATTTGTAAGTAATATTGTTATTATTGCAGCTATTGGCTCTACTATTCCAGAGAGTGTACCATACCAAAAAGCTTTAGATTTTTTCATTCCTTCTGCTCTAAGGGGCATTGAAATTATAGCTCCTTCTGGGAAATTTTGTATTGCTATTCCTATTGCTAAAACAAGTGCACTTGCAGTACTTATATTAGCATGTCCAATTAAACTACCTGCAAGTATTACTCCTACTGTCATTCCTTCTGGAATATTATGCAATGCTACTGCTAAGACTAACATTGTGGTTTTTTTGAATTTTGCTTTTATACCCTCTGGCTCTTGTTTGTCAAGGTGTAAGTGTGGAATTAGTGTATCTAATATAAGTAGAAAAAATATTCCGAGTAAAAATCCAATTGCTGCTGGTAACCAAGTAATTTCATTTTGCTCTTCTGCCATTTCCATTGATGGCATCATTAATGACCATATTGCAGCTGCTATCATTACTCCTGCTGCAAAACCAAGAAATAGTTTTTGGATTGATTCTTTCATGTTATTTTTAGTTAGAAAAACTATTGCAGAACCTAGTGTTGTGCCTAAAAAAGGTATTAATAATCCCCATAGTATGTTTGTGTTCATTTTTATTTTTCCTCTTTTCTTTTAATATTTTTTATATAATTTGTACTTTGTGACTTATATATTTTTATTTATACTTGTATATTTTTTATTTATTTATATATTCTTTACTTATTTACATATATTTTTATTTATGTTGTTTTATTTATACCTCTATATTTTCTGGTTTAAATATATTAATGTTTTATTTTATTTTCTATGCCCATTTCATTATATATTGTTTTTCCTTAAATTCAGAGTCTATTTGTATTTCATTGTTTTTAAATCCAAGTGCTGAAAAGAATAATATTGCTGCCATGTTTTTTTCGAATATTTTAACATTTAAATTTTTGTTAAAATTTCTACAATAATTAACTAATTTCCTTCCAATATTTTTTCTTCTTTCTTGTTCTTTTACATAAATTGCTATAATATTGTTATTAGATATGCTAATAAAACCTAGAATTTCGCCATTTTCAGTGTACACATATGTTGTATATTCATTTAGAAATTTATTCTTCATTTCATTGAATTTAAGGAGATAATAATCTTTGTCAATAAAATTATTTGCTTTAAAATTTCCTTTTACCCATATTGTCATAACTTGGGTTATATCTTTTTCTTTTATTTTTCTTATCATAAAATCACCTCTTTGGTTTATTTTATGCTTATTTCGTTTGTATATTAATATTATATCATAAAAATATTTTTTTTTAATATTAATTAATAAATTTATGAATTTTTTTATAAACTAGATATTACTCTTACAAATGAAATTTACTTTTTAAGTAGAAGTTATTTCTTAAATTAACCATTTTTTATAATAAAATTTTTACTTAATAGCCATTCATTTAATATTTGAAAAGCTTTGAAAAAGCTATATATGAAAAATTTACTTAATTTAATAAAATACATAACCATTTTTCTGATTATGTATTTTATTATCTTACTATTATTAGATAACCTTTATACAAGTTTATCTTTAAAACAAATTACCCTAATTACATACATCCATTGCTATTAATAATAAAAAAGCTAATTTTTCATTCTCTACAGCTGGCTCAATTTCATAAAAAAAGACAGAATCATCCTTTTTTGATAAGAAAAAATCAATTTCAAATTCTATATCTAATAAGTCATAAATGTTTACTTCTATTCGTTTTTGTTGCATTTTAGAAGTAATATCTAAAAATGCACCATTTAACCATAAAAGTACATCTTCATCAGGTATATAATACCTCCTTAGTGTACAATTAATTTCTTCTCCTTTTTTAAATATATATATAGTAATTGTCCCTTCATACTCTTTTGATTTTTCTAAAATCCGCCTTTTTCCTTTTTCAAATGATATACTATTTTCTTTCATATTTAGCCCTCCTTTTAGGATGTATGTTATTTGGTTTAGAAGATATGCTAATTTTAGCATATCTTCTATCAAGGTTACTTTTGTAGTGGAATAATTATGTGTGCTAAAAGTACACACATTTCCTCATCAGACATCTCTGGATCGGTTACTATTTTCCACTGAAGCAAATACTTTTTGACTTTTTTACTTTTTGGCTTTATATACCAAAATTCTATCTTGGCTTTTTGCTTGAGTTTCTCGCATAATTCTGGTGCTTTTATAGGTATTTCTTGGTTTTTGTTTTCCATATTTTTGGTTTTTCTGAAATAAACTTTTTTGGTTAAACTAGCATTTATACATTTCAGTACTTTTAATATCTCTTGCCTAATTTCTACATCATTTTTATCTTCTAATTCCGAATTTCCAAAATAAGAACACTTAAAACCATTATCCCCATCTAGCTCAGCTTCTACAATAAGACGATCCCAAGTACTGTCTTCTAAAATCCGTTTCTTTGCTTCCATTTGGTTAATTATTTTACTCAAAACAATTCCCCCTTTATTTGCATTTTTGCTTATACTATCATAATATACCACTTTATGAATAAAATCAATAGTTTTCTCATTATTTATATAACTTATTGCTTAATTTTTTGTTATAGCTCATATTTATTTTTTAATTCTGCAATTGTTAATCGTGACTTAGTGGTTAATCGTGACCAGGTCACAATTAACCAAAAAATATTTGGGACAGGTTATAATAATTTTAATATTATCCATAACCTGTCCCAAATTAACCATTTTTGGTCAGTTGGGACCTGTCCCAGATTGACCATTTTTAGTCACTTCGTACCTGTCCCAGATTGACCATTCCCAGATCGACCATTAGTTTAGCCATGCTGGATTTTCTATATACCAGTCTATTGTTTTTATTATTCCATCTTCGAATTTTGTTTTTGGGTACCAACCTAGTTCTTCTTTTATTTTGGTTGGGTCTATTGCGTATCTGTAGTCGTGTCCTTTTCTGTCTTCTACATATTCTATTAGGTCTTCTGATTTTCCTAGTCTTTTTAATATTAATTTTACTATGTCTATGTTTCTTTTTTCGTTGTGTCCTCCTATGTTATACCTTTCGCCTGTTTTTCCTTTATGGTATACTAGGTCTATTGCCTCACAGTGGTCTTCTACATATAGCCAGTCTCTGATGTTTTTTCCTGTTCCATATACTGGTAGTTTTTCGTTTTTTAGTGCTAGTTTTATCATATGTGGTATTAGTTTTTCGTTGTGTTGGTATGGTCCATAGTTGTTTGAACAGTTTGTTACATTTATGTTCATTTTGTATGTTTCTTTGTATGCAAATGCGATTAGGTCTGAACTTGCTTTTGATGCTGAGTATGGGCTACTTGGTTTTATTGGTGATTTTTCTGTGAAGTAGCCTTCTTCTTTTAGTGAACCATATACTTCGTCTGTTGATATGTGTACAAATTTGTTTGGGCTTCCTTCTCCCCATGTTCTTTTTGCTGCTTCTAGCAAAGTGTGTGTTCCTATTACATTTGTGTGTGTGAAGATGAATGGGTCTTTTATGCTGTTGTCTACGTGTGATTCTGCAGCAAAGTGTATTACTCCATTTATTTCGTATTTTTTGAATAGTTCTAAAACAAATTCAAAATCACATATATCTCCTTTTACAAATGTTATTTTGTCTATTACTTTGTTTAGGTTATTCATGTTTCCTGCATATGTTAGTTTGTCTAATACTATTACATTGTAGTCTGGGTATTTTTGCACAAAGTATTCTGCAAAGTTTGCTCCTATAAATCCTGCAGCTCCTGTGACTAGTATATTATTTTTCATTTTTTGTCCTCCTAATTTTGTTTTAAAGTTATTTGTGTTTTTATTTATGCTATAACTATTTATCTATATTTACTTAAAAACTGATTTTATATTATAAATTTTTAAAAAGATCTGTTTTTCTAATTTCATCTAATGTTGGCCATTTTTCATCTTTTTCAGATGTTATTAAATCTGACATTTTCATATTTCCTAGTGGCCATTCAATATTAATTTCTTTGTCATCCCAAGCTAAGCCACCTTCTGCATTTGGATTATATACATCATCACATTTATATGAGAATTCTGCTTCATCTGATAATACTAAAAATCCATGTGCAAATCCTTTTGGAATCATAAACATTTTTTTATTTTCTTCTGATAGTATTACACCTTCCCATTTACCATATGTTTTGCTTCCTGGTCTTAAGTCTACTGCTACATCAAATACTTCTCCTTTAATACATTTTACAAGTTTTGCCTGTGTATTTTCTTTTTGAAAATGTAAACCTCTTAATACTCCTTTTTTTGATTTTGATTGGTTATCTTGTACAAAATTATAGTTTAGACCTATATCTTCAAAGTCTTTTTTACTATATGTCTCCATAAAATATCCTCTGTTGTCTCCAAATACTGTTGGTTCAATAATATATACATCAGGTATTTTTGTTTCAATTTTTTTAAATTTCCCCATAATTTTTTCCCTTCTTTTTAGTTAAATATTATTTACTTTTAATATCATTTTAATTCATAAATACTATTTAAAATTCTATCTTTTTAAATATTTCATCTTCATAAATTTCATGATAATCTATTTCCTCAGTATCTAAAACTTTTTGCAAATATTTGCCATATTCTGTTTTTCCAAAATGATTTATTGCTTCTTGCATTTCTTTTTTTCCTATCCAATTATTTTTGTATGCTATTTCTTCAAGGCATGCTATTTGTATACCTTGCCTTAGCTCTATTGCTTTTACAAAGTCTGATGCATCTGCAAGCCTATCTGCTGTTCCTGTATCAAACCATGCATAGCCTGAACCTAGTGGTATTACTTTTAGTTTTCCTTTTTCCATATATGCTTTGTTTACATCTGTTATTTCTAGCTCTCCTCTTTCTGAAGGTTTTAATGATTTTGCAATTTCTATTACATCATTATCATAGAAATATATTCCTGGAACTGCAAGTGATGATTTTGGAACTTTTGGCTTTTCTTCTATTGATAATGCTGTTCCTTTGCTATCTATTTCTACTACACCATAAGAAGTTGGATCTGCAACTTTATACCCAAATATTAAACCACCTTCTTGCAAATTATTTGCAGCTTTTAGCACTCTTTGCAATCTTGAGCCATATATCATATTGTCTCCAAGTATCAATGCAACATTGTCATCTCCTATAAATTCTTCTCCTAAAATAAATGCATCTGCAAGTCCTACTGGTTTTTCTTGAATTTTGTATTGTAATTTCATTCCTATTTTTGAACCATCTCCAAATAAGTTTTCAAATGCCTTTAGGTGTGCTGGTGTAGATATTATTAATACTTCTCTTATTCCTGCCATCATTAATATTGATAATGGATAATATATCATTGGTTTATCATATACAGGTAACATTTGCTTTGAAACTGCAAGTGTAATTGGATATAGCCTTGTTGCACTACCTCCTGCTAAAATAATTCCTTTTCTATTTTTCATTTTTATCATTCCTTTCTCGGCATAACTTAAAAAGACTATTTTTTATTTTTGATTTTCTCTTTCTAAGTATTTTTTTAGTCCTTCTTCCCAGTGTGAAATTTGTATTCCTGCATTTTTTAATTTTGTTTTATCTAGTTTTGAATTTGTTGGTCTTTTAGCTGGTCTTATAAATTGTTCTGATGTTACTGGGTTTACTTTTGTTTTTATATTTTCTAATTCATATATTTTTTTTGTAAATTCATACCATGTTGTAAATCCTTCATTTGTTGCATGATATGTTCCAAATGGAATTTTCTTTTCTATTGCATCTTTTATTATTTTTGCTAAGTCTCCTGCAAATGTGGGACTTCCGTGTTGGTCATTTACTACATTTACTTCTTCTTTGTCTTTTGCAAGTTTTAACATTGTTCTTACAAAATTGTTTCCATCTCCATAAAGCCATGCTGTTCTAAATATATAGTATTTGTCTAAATTTTCTTTTATTAGTTCTTCTCCTTCTAGTTTTGTTTTTCCATATACACTTACTGGGTTTACTTTATCTTCTTCTTTATATGATTGTGATAAATTTAAATCTCCATCAAATACATAATCTGTGCTTATGTGCACCAGTATTGCATCTTCATTTTTGGCTGCTATGCTTAAATTTTTTGGTCCTTCTGCATTTACTTTCCTTACTAATTCATAATTTTCTGGTTCTTCTGCTTTGTCAACAGCTGTATATGCTGCACAATTGATTATGTAATTTGGCTTTATTTCTTTTACTTTTTTTAATACTGCTTCTTGGTTTGTTATATCTAATTCGTCTGAATCTGTACATATTAGTTCACTATTATCTTTTAAGCTTCTAATTACATCTTTTGCAAGCATTCCTTTTGCTCCTGTTAATAGAATTTTCATTTTGAAATTCCTCCTTTTCTGCATTTTGCTTAAAGTTTTCTTATTTTTCCTTTCGGTAGGTATTCTATCATTATTTGCTCAAATTTACAATAGTTTCTTTGTGAATTTTTTCGTTTATACTACTTTTTTTCGTTATAATCCAGAAAAATCAGTATAACTTTCCTAATAGACAAAAAAGGATGAATTTTAATTAGATAAAATTCATCCTTTTTTGTTATTTTAGAATTTCTTAATTAGAAATTCTTCTACTCATGACTCAATAGATCCGGTAATGAAATGATAAGAAATATTATAAATATAACTGTAATGATGATTACACTTTTTGTAAAACCTGAAGAGGATTGATAATGTTCTTCTCTTGATAAGATATTACCATTATCGTCTACTTTTAGAAGTATATAATTTTTATCATTCGCGATTTTAAATCTTATTCCTCTTCTACCTACGGTATATATATTGCTGATTACTATTTCTCCTTCATTTGGATATGAATAATGTAAGCCTTCAACTTCTTCTAACTTCTCAGCATACACTGTTTTAATTAATTCCTCATTACTTGCTGCCTTTTCTATCTTTTCAATTCCAGCATTGAAATATGGTAAATTAAAAAAATAAATCACACCGATATAACCAAGAATCAAAAGAACAATCAAAGAGGCTACACCTTTTTTCTTTTCGCTTTTACCATTTTTATAATTGTCATCATAGCTATCCATAAAATCATTAAACATTTTGCATTCTCCTTTTGATACGAATTTACAGAAACTATTAAAGAGCCACTTGTGGTTAACTAATTAGAAAATTTTCGACTCATTTTGTCGGCTATCTTTTTAGCTAATTCAACCTGATTTTTTGATATTTTAGAATTTCTTAATTAGAAATTCTTGTACTCATGATTTTAACATTCTCCCTAATAAAATCATAAAAAATAGTAAAAATATAACTGTAATAATAACTATACCTGCAGGGGATTGATAATGTTCCTCTCTTGATAATATATTACCATTATCATCTACTTTTAGAAGTATATAATTTTTATCATTCACAACTTCTTGACGTCTTGCCCTTCCTTTTATCATTCCACCTTCTTTTTCATATATATTGCTAATTACTATTTCTCCTTCATTTGGATATGAATAATGCACGCCTTCAACTTCTTCTAGCTTCTCAGTATGCACTGTTTTAATTAATTCCTCATTACTTGCTGCTTTTTCTATCTTTTCAATTCCAGCATTGAAATATGGTAAATTGAACCAATAAATGACGACAATATAACTAAGAATTAAACAAACAATCAAAGCGCCGTTACTCATTTTTCCTTCTCTTTTACTATTTTTATAATTATCATAGCTATCCATAAAATCATTAAACATTTTGCATTCTCCTTTTGATACGAATTTACAGAAACTATTAATTATTTTAATCATAAGCACTTACTAAAATGGGGGAAACATATAGTTTCCCCACATTTTGGCTTACTTCGCCAAGTAATTGATGATATTTTGGCACGTCTTATCAACTAAGTCGTCAATAATTGACTGTGAAAAATATTTTACCTTTTCCCATTCAATTTCGTTATCTGAAAAATTCAGATATTTTGAGATAAACTCTTTATCTGAGTCTTTCAGACAAGCAGCCAAAATTTCTTTGGTCTCCTCTACGTCTTTTGAGGCAATCTTCGCTTTGTGCATAACATAGTTATCCAAAAGTGGATAACTTGCATATAGTCCTTGCCGAAATGTTTTTCCGTCAATTTGCTCTCCGGTTTCTCGGACTATAACAATGTCGTCTTTTTGATATTTAAAATCAAAAAGTTTATTGTGCACAAGTTGGTCATAACCTCTATCAGTCAATAAATGGATTCTTATTCCATCTTTATAGTCGCCCTCATTAACATGAATTGAGTTTGCTTCAAAACTTCTCATGTCTGTTATTGGGTCAACCAAAAATGATGGTTTATACATACTGTCCATTGATTGAGGAACATAATTCCTCAATTCAGTATATGTTGGAAGTACACATGCACCGCCTCCGGCAAAATGTGTCCTCCTCCGTCCACCAAATGATGCATTCAATGCATCCAAAATAAGTGTTCCTGTTACTAACTGATTTGAAACTCTCCGACCTGATTTGTCGGCAACAAGTTTCATAATCCCTACATGATATCCTTGGCCTGGCATAATAAGCCCTCCTTTATAAATTTTTCTTTACCAGTTTTTACCGGTAACAACTATATTATACTCTCTTGTTAATCTTATGTCAAGTCTTTTCGTAAATTTTTTTTTACTTTTTATCATCAAAAAAAAATTTAATTTTTCAAGAAGAAAATCCTTTTTTAATCACCATTATCTTCAATATTAATTGTTTTATCAATAATATATTCCGGTCTTCCCTTAGTTTCCTCATAAATTCTTCCTATATATTCTGACATAAGCCAAATAGAAAGAAGTTGCACTCCAGCAAAAAAAGTAATTGTACACATAATTGAAGTCCACCCTGCA
This sequence comes from uncultured Clostridia bacterium, assembly GCA_944386775.1. Lineage (GTDB taxonomy): Bacteria > Bacillota > Clostridia > TANB77 > CAG-508 > CAG-269. Next base: position 29,531 of record CALXCJ010000003.1, on the reverse strand, counting down.
GATAAATTATTAAATTTAAAAATATATGAAACTAAAGCATATATTAGTAAAATTATTGAAACTAAAATTGAAAATATACCTAAAACTCCTACTAGTTTTAATGGCTTTGTAGAAAAGCTTAAAATTCCATCTTGAGCAAGTTTTAACATCTTTTTTAATGGGTATTTTGTTTTTCCAGCAATTCGTTTTTGCCTATCATATTCAAATGGAATTTGCTTATATCCGTACCCAACTAAATAATCCTCTTAAAAATTTATTGTGTTCTGGCATTTTATTAATTGTATTTATTACTTTTCTGTCACATAATCTAAAATCGCCTGTATCTTTTGGAATTTCAACATCTGATAATGCATTTAATGTGTTATAAAACATTTTAGCAGAAAGTAATTTGAATTTAGATTCTCCTTGCCTTGTTTTTCTTTTTGCATAAATTACTTCATTTCCATCTTCCCACAATTTAAGCATTTCTTTAATAAGCTCTGGTGGGTCTTGCATATCTGCATCAATAATTACGCAAACATCACCTGTTACAAATTTTAGTCCAGCAGTTACTGCTGCTTGGTGACCAAAATTTCTTGAAAATGATATTATTTTTGCATTTTTATCTTTATTTGCAATATTGGTTAATTTTTCTAAAGTTCTATCTTGACTTCCATCATTTACAAAAATTATTTCATAATCATAATTTTCTAAATCTTGCAATGTATTTTTTATTCTTCTATAACATTCATCTACCACACTTTCTTCAAAATACATTGGAACAACTACTGATATTTTATATTTTTTCATAATTCCCCTCTTTTATTTTTTATCTTTTTCTGTTTCTTTTACAATATATATTGGCCTATTTTTTACTTCTAAATAGGTCTTTGATAAATATTGCCCTATTATACCAATACAAAATAATTGTACACCACTTACTAAAAATATAATACAAACAAGTGATGGCCATCCAGAAGTTGGATCTCCGAATATTAGAGTTCTTATAATTATTACTACAATTAGTATAAATGCTATTATACAAAATAATATTCCAACTATAGATGCAATTATAAGTGGAGTTGTAGAAAATGCTGTTATTCCTTCTAAGGCATATTTAAATAATTTCCAAAATGACCATTTTGTTTCTCCTGCTACTCTTTCAACATTTTCATATTCTATCCATTTTGTATTAAAACCTACAAAACCAAATAATCCTTTTGAAAATCTATTATATTCTTTTAAATTTATTACTGCATCTACCATTTGCCTTGTCATTAATCTATAATCCCTTGCACCATCAACCATTTCTACATCTGACATTTTATTTATTAATTTATAAAACATTTTAGCAAAAAAACTCCTAATAGGTGGTTCTCCTTTTCTGGTTACTCTCCTTGTTGCAACACAATCATATCCTTCATTTTTTATAGTATCATACATCTGTTTTAAAAGTGATGGCGGATCTTGAAGGTCTGCATCCATTACTGTAACATAATCACCTGTAGAATATTCAAGCCCTGCAAACATAGCAGCTTCTTTACCAAAATTTCTAGAAAATGATATATACCTTACCTTATCATCTATTTTTCTTAAGTTCTTTATTTCTTCTAAAGTCTTATCTTTTGAACCATCATTTACAAATATGTACTCAAAATCAATATCTTTAAAATCTTCTTTTCTAACTCTTTCCATTTCTTTGTAAAATAAAGGTAAACTCTCTTGTTCGTTATAACAAGATACTACTACTGAAATTTTCTCCATAAAATTCTCCTTTTTTTATGAACTTTAGTGAGATTGTTCCTTAAAGTTCACAATTTTTTATTAAAATTAATTTGTATATATCAAAAAAATCGTCTTTATTATAATTTTAAAATTTTTCATGAACTTTAAGAGACGTTCCTAAAGTTCATAAAAATTGCCAAAAAGCTCCGTCTATTTTGGCAATTTTGGCAACAATAGTTTAACTAGTTTTTTTGTAATTCATTATAATTATACCAATTATTACTAAACTTGCTCCAAGTACCGCTTGCCAAGTGAAGTTTTCTTTGAATATTAGTTTTGATGCGACTAAGCTTAGTACTTGAACAATTCCTGTTGTTAATGGCATTATATAACTTAAATCAAACATTACAACTAGACGTGTAAATAATAAGAAACTACAAATATAACATATAAATCCTGCTAAACTGACTAAACTTATTCCAAAATTCATGTTTCCATTATCAAACGCAAGTGTTCCTGTGTTTCCTCCTAGTTTCATAAGTATTAGCCCTGATACTGTTAGTATTAAATAGATTATTATTAATATTATTTGCATTTTTAAATTTCTCCTTTTTTCCATCTTTTTCTTCCTTTTCTAATTTTTTTGATTTTTAATGTTTGTGTTACTTATTTTTTATATTTTTAATTTATAATTTTAATTTTGTTTAATTTAGTCGTTTTATATCTGTATTATTATATTATTTTATTATTCTATATATTTTTTATATAGCCTTTTAGTAAACTTTATTGTTCCTTTTCTTCTTCATCCTTTTTAGCTATTTTATCACTATTATTTGCATATTTATCTATTTTTTGTTCTAAATTTTTTACCTGCTTTTTTAGTAAAGAAACTTCTTGGATTAATAATGTGTTTTTTTTGTTCTCTTCTGATAATATTGTTGTTAAGTTAAATATTAAATAGAATGATACAAATATTGTTATACAAAATAACATATTTGAAGGTGTTTCAAATCCTATTAAGTTTGATATATATTCTATCATATTTGGTACTAGTGCTGATATTATTAAGATTATACCTGTTACTATCCAGAATAATGAAAAAGATACATTCATTTTTTTCTTTCTAATAGATTTTATTATTAGAAACATATATATTGCTGTTATTACTATTAATGCTAGCTTTAAAGTTATTGTCATCTAACCTTTCCTCCATTCGTTCTGAAAATGCTATCAATCATTATAGAAAGTGTTACTTTTACCATATATTTGCAACTTGTCCATACATTTGCAAATGATTCTCCTGCTAGTCTTTCTTTCATGTTTACTGGTCTTTCTGTTACATTAAATCCTAGTTTTAAAAGTGTTACTGTGCTTTCTGGCTCTGGATAGTCTGTTGGGTATTCTTTTGCAAATAGTTCTATTACTTTTCTATTTGCAGCTCTAAATCCTGATGTTGGGTCTGTAATTTTTTTCTTCCAGAATAGTTTTATTATAAATGATATTATATTTTTTCCAAGCCTTCGCATAAATGTAGATTTAAAGGTACTTGTATGGTCATCTAGGTATCTTGAACCTATACAAAAGTCTGCTTGGTTTTCTATTATTGGCTTACATATTGTGTCTAGATATGTTATGTCGTGTTGCCCATCTCCATCATATTGTACTGCTATATCATAGCCTTTTTCTAAAGCATATTTATACCCTGTTTGAACTGCTCCTCCTATTCCTAGGTTTCGAACTAAATTTATGTGATTTATATTATTTTCTTCTAATAGCTTTAGAGTATTGTCTGTTGAACCATCATTTATTACAACATAATCTACATTACTATTTGCTTCTTCAATTTCTTTGCATACTCTTATTATGTTTTCTTCTTCGTTATATGCTGGTATTATTAATAAAACTTTCATTATTTCTCCTTTTCTTTTTTAGCTTAAACTTTAAGTAGAAATCTACATAATTTGTAATATAAAATTATTTGAATAATTTATGATTTGCAAATTTTTTGTTCTTACTGTTTTTTAGTTTTTATTTTCTTATTTTTTTATTTTCCTTATTTTAGTGTAATTATTTTTTTTGTTTATCATTATCTATTATTTAACTCATATATTTTAAGACCTTGTTCATCATATAGTTTACTAAAATCTAAACTTTCTGTATCAAATTCGTCTATGTCTCTTGTTGTGAATATATATTTTACTCCAAGTTCTGCTAGTTTTTCTGGAGTTATATATAATTTTATTCTGTCTTCATAAACTAGTTCTACATCATTTCTATTTTCGGTTATTTCACAAACTATATGTGCATACCTATTATATATTTTTCTTGTGTCTTGGTCAAGTGCTTTTTCTCCTAATACTGTTTCAAAAAGTTCAAAGTTTGGATAAGTGTTTGTTGAGTTTATGACCTTTGCTTTATTACATAATAGATAATTTGACATATAAAATTCTGTGTTATCTGCAATCCATAAGTTTTGACTTTCATTTTCATCTACTATTTTTTGAATTTCTTTTGCAATAGGCTTTTCTGTTAATACTGATATTCCTTTTTGTATAGGGTTTACTGTAGGTCCTGTAATTATAGCAATTAGCATAATTAAGTAAATTAAGTATTTTCTATTTTTTTCTTTATTCATTGTAAATAATAGATAAATTCCTGCAAGTAAAATTAATCCATATATATATGATTTTAATGCTCCGAAAAGTGATCCGAGGTCCTGTTTGTGCAGCTATACTAAATATAATTATACTAAACGCAACTGAGATTACTTTTATTAAGTTTTCATTTTTAATCCAGTTTGTATCTTTATTAAATATGCTCATAAGATATATTATAAGTAGTACTTGTATAAAGCTTAGTGGAACTGCAAGTCTTGTTGCTGGAACCATATATAAAAGTGTAATTTTTGCAAATAGTTCATTGGTTTGTACAAGTGTAAATATTGAAAATAATATTCCTAAAAATAGAAGTGGCAATAAAAATGCAAAATGTTTTTTTCTATCTTTATTTTTTATTAAATATATTACTGCAAGTATCATAGGTATTGGGTAAAATGATATCATTCCTGAAAGTTCACAAGGGTTATCTACCTCTGTATATGGGAACATGAAACTATATACATATGAGAATAGTATTTTTGCACCTCCGCCACCTGTTTCAAACCTTTGGCCTGGATAATCAGTGTTTAGTTCAAGCGTCAAAGCATCTTTTGCCAAAACTAAATACCTTATTCCAATACATGCAATTATGACTATTACAGCTAAAATTATTAATACATCTTTTAAATTTATTTTGTAATTTTTTCTGTTTTTATAACATATCCATATAAAAATTCCAAGGTAAATGTATCCATAAGGAAGTTGCCAAGCTGGATACATTATAAATACATAGGATATTGCACTTATAAATAAACCAAATGCACAGAGTAATTTTGTTTTTAGTTTTTTAGTTTCCAAAAATTTATTTATTAGTAAAAGTGCAAGCATTCCCCAAAATAACAAGTCTGTCCAATTCCACCATACTGTTGAAGCTGAAAATACTATCATAAGCATGCCCATTAGTGAAATTAACTTTTTCTTGTTTGTTATTAACATGCAAAATTCAAATGAAACAAGCATTAATGCTATCCATTTTCCAAACCAAAGGAAAGAAAGTCCTCTTTCTGCTCCAAGTAGTATAAATCCAATATTAAATGGCCTTGCGAATGTTAGTATATCTAGTACTGGTGGAGCTACAACTGTAAACATATCTGTCATAGTTCCTCTTAAATTATCATTATAATATGCAAATGGATTATCTTCATCTATTGCTTGTGATATAAATATTGGTGTATTTACAACCCATTCATCAGACCTTATACTTCTTGATTCTCCGAAGTATTGGCGCATAATATTTGTCTGTACTTTCTCCTTGAATTAAATTATTATAAACACCTATTGAAGACATTGAATATCCCATTATTACTGCATAAATTAGGAAAGCAAGTGCAATATAATATCTATATTTGTATATAAATTCATACATTTTTTTTAAGTCTAAAATAAAATGTAAAGATATAAATATTAATATTCCGGCAAAAATTGGTATTCTATCTATTATTATTTGGCTTCTTGTTATAGTAAATATTACTGATATTATAATTGACAAAATTATGGCTATTATTAATTTTTGCTTTGTATATAAACCTTTTTTTAAAAATTTTTCTCTTATATTTTTTACTATCTCCATCTATTTTCTCCTTGCTTTATTTGTAAATCATTAGTATTTAATTTTAGGCTTTTGTTTAAAGAGTATATTTTTCAGATTTTTTCATTTATTAAATTATTATATTTTTTCAATTTTTATATTCACTAATTTTATTAAATTATTATATTTTTCAATTTTATATTCACTAATTTTATTAAAACATTATATTCTTTCAATTATCTGCATAATTGGTATAATATTAAGCACTAAAAATGTTACAAAGTATTTAAGTTCGATATTTTTATATTCGACTTTTTTATTTTTATTAATTAAACATAGTAAAATAAGAATGATAGCTGGTATGAAATATCTTCCTTGTACTCCTGCTATAACCTCATATCCAACAGGTGACCAAGTTAGGTATAGACCTGTAAGTATTAATAATGTTAATCCTAAAAATATTAATATAAACCAAATTTTCTGTTTTAAATTTATGTCTTCTTTTTCATTTGTTACGAATGGTGTTATAAAAAGTCCAATTAACATTACTATTACTACTATTTCTGGAACTTTAATATCATTTGCATATCCGAAGCAGAGTTCCCCCAAATGTTAATAAGTAATCTCCTCCATATTCATAAAAAGTATTTTTTATTACTTCTAAATAATGCATAGGATTTGAAAGTATTCCCTTTAACTGTTCACTTGAATTTACATTTGCCTCTTTAATATAAGCCCTTACATCTACATAATTTCCGGGAAAAAATATACCAGCAAACCGCACAAACTATTGCAAGTATTATTGATATAACAACAAGTTCCCATACTTTTTTCTTTTTGAATTCTTTGTTTCCAAGTAAGAGTAAGCTTAAAAATACAAGTGGGAAATATACATATTTACAAAGTGATACTAAAATTGTCATAACATAATATATTATTCTTTGCCTTAGTTTTAAATCTTGCTTTTGGAATAATAATTTTAAATTATATGCTATAAATAGCAAACATATATTATTAATAAAACTATCTGCAGAAATTGATGCGGCTTGCGTGATACACATTGGTAAAAACATATATATTGCAAAAACTAGTTTTCCAAAAGGCACGATTTTTATTATGATATAGCCTACTATAGCAAAAGCTATAAAATTAAGCAATTTTATTATATAACATGCAAGTAAAAAATTTATATTAAAAACTCTACATATTGCAAATGTAATTCCCCCAACTATATAACTTACAGGAGAATATGATTTAGCAGCTGTTTGTGCAGGTACTAAGTCCTCATAATCTGCTTCTTCTGATAGTAAGTTGTGTATCTTAGAATATGTAAATGTGTTTTTTTCTTCAGTTAATTTATATAGTCCTTTTGGAACATAAATATCTCCTTCATTATTCTCGCCTAAAGGTGTTACTATATGCCCCATAGATAAATCATAACATTTAAAAATATGCCCTTCTTCATCAGGAGTCCAGTTAGGTGGTAATAAAACTACAAACATCATTCCTATTGGAATTATAAATGTTAAAAATAATTTTTCAATTTTATCTTTATATTTTCTATAATTTAATACAAAAATTGTAATTAATAATGTAATTAAAATTATAGATAATGCTACATAAAGTTTAGAAATATAGCCAAAATCTTGGTATAAATATAATACTTTATATATACATATACCTAAAAATAATGATGCAATAATTTCTAGCACAAATATTAGTTTATTATAAATATTATTTTTATTGTTTTTTATTTTTTCTATTAGTACTTCCATAAACTCCCTTTCATTTTAATTACTTACCTTTTAAAAATGCCTTTATTTTTTTTGCAATTTTCCATAATTTAGAAGCTCTCATCTTTTCATATCTATGCACAACATGTCCATATAAAGCCATATATTGCATAAAGTCTATTTCCATAGTTTGTCTTGCAAAATCTTTTAATAAATACATATCTGCTACATCTTTGCCCTCTTTTTCAGGTACTATTTTATATAAATCTTCATAATAATTTTGCATTTCCTCAATTGTTTTAAACTTATAATTTTCAAATTGTTTTTTAATTTTATCATATTCTTCTTTGTTTTGCATTATTTCTTCTATTTTAGATATTATTTTTTTAGTATCTTGTGGGTATTCTATAGTCCAACCTAATTTGTCTTGCTTTATTCTATCTCCTACTGCACCTATGTCAAATGCTAAAACAGGTATTTTTGCCATATAACATTCTGTTAAAGTATATGAATAAGTCTCAGGCCATGGAGTAAACATACAAACTAAATCTATATTATTATCTATTAATAATTGTGGCAATTCTCCTCTTTTATATTTTCCATGAAAAATATAATTACTTTGGTTTTGATGCAAGCTTTCATCTTCTGATTTTCCAAATAAATGAATTTTTATTTTTGGATTATTACATTCTTTTATTAAACTTTTTAGTATATTACTTCCTTTATGAATAGCCATAGCTCCAACAAATGCAATATCAAATGTATCTTTTTTAGTTTTTTCTAAATTTGTATTTGTTTTTATTAATTTTACGCCATGTTCTACTACTTCAATTTGCAAATCTTTATATACTTTATTATATTGTTTTTTAGTATTTTCAGATGGAACTATTATTCTATCAAATTTTTCTAATACATTTTTGCAAGTTTTTCTCCAATTTGCAAGTATATCAGAGTTTACTCCATAACGCAAGTTTAAACATTTTGAGCAGTCTTTATCTTTATCTACTTCACAAAACTTGTCTTTATAAACCATATTAATTGATGGACAACTCATATACAAATCATGCAATGTTATAATTGAATATATTCCTCTTTTTTTAGCTTCATATATTGCGTCAAATGTTTGGAATAAGAAATGATGTACATGTAATATATCTATCTTAAAGCTATCAAATATAGTTTTTATCATTTTCTCATATGTTTGGTTTGTATAATTTATTTGACCATAATTTTGTATATCTGTTTTAAAGTTTGCAATTTCTCTTGAGCAACCTTCTGTATATAAGTATAATTTAAATCTTGTCAAATCAAACTTGTCTGGTGCAAGTACAAAGCTTGCAATTTTGCTTTCTAGATTTTTTTCTATTAAGTCTTTTATATGCAAAGAAGTTCCACCTGTCATCTCCATATTTTCTTCCCATTCATTTACTAAATATAATATTCTTCTTTTTCCATATAATTTAATATTAATATCAATATTTTCTTGAATGTCTCTTAGTGGATTATTTGCTATAAAATTGTCTGTTTTTTGAACATATATAGGGTGTTTTTCTCTTAGTAATTTCATATGTGATTCTATAAGTGCAGCTTTTGTTTCTGTTAAATTTTCCTTTTTAAAGCTTTGTGTACCCTTATGATATATAAAAGTATTATCACATAATATATTTGTATACCCATGGTCTAATGCTCTATAACAAAAATCATTTTCTTCTCCATATCCTTTTCCAAAAGTTACATCATCAAAAAGTCCTAGCTCATCAATTACATTTCTTTTTATATATAAGCAAAATCCATTTCCAGTAGTAAGCTCTGGATACCTACTTTTTGATATTTTTTCAATCATTTCAGCATAACTTTCAAGATTCATATTTTTTGGAAGTTCATTATCAACCCCAAAGTTTGGAACAGAACATATTGTACCATTGTTTGTAAGTGGTGTAACTGTTGCAACAAAAGGATTAGAATATGCTGCATCTTGCAATTTTTCTATCCAATTTTTAGTTACTTCTGTATCACTATTTAGTAAAATTACATCATTACTAGAATAACCCATACCTCTATTAACAGTTTTAACAAACCCCATATTTTGCTCATTTTCTAGTACAACTATTTTTTTATCTTGATTTTCATTTTTAAATTTGTAAAGCATAGGTAATATTTTTTCATCTGGACTTTTATCATTTATTAAAACTAAAGTATTTTTGTTTAAATCTGTTGTATTTAAAATGCTTTTTATACATTCTACTGTGTAATCATATGCATTATATATTGGTACAATAATATCTACATCTTTCATAAAAAACCATCCTTTACTTGTAAATTATTTACTATTATTTATTTACTATAAATTATTTGTTATAAATCGCTTGGTATAAATTATTTTTAATATATTAGTTGCTTTAAATTATCTTCCTTTTGTAGCTCCAAAATTTAACTAATATTTTAGATTTTTATAGAAATGCCTGTACTCTTTTTACTTAAATTTGGGCTAAAATACCTATCTCCACGTATATACTCTTCTTGCCATTTTTCAATAAAACTTTTGCTTTCATCTTCAGTTAAAATAGGATAATTAAGCTCTTTAACCTCAAAAGACACAATAGGGTTAATAACTACTTGTTTTCCATCGTTTAAAAGTTTTAAACAATAATCAATATCATTTTCTATTCCCTTCAAACTAGCATCTTCTGAAAATCCACCCAAACTTTCCCAAAGTTTTTTATCAATCATTGAATATTTCAAAAGTACTGCACTTACATTATGAATTATCAATAATCTTTGCATATATGTTCCTATGTCTTTTGGAACACCTTTATAAACAAAATCTCCTACCCCATTCATACCTATAACTATACCTGAATGTTCTACTAAATTTTTAGCATTATATAATTTTGTTCCAACAATACCTACAGTTTTATCTTGGCATATACCAACTAAATCTTGGATATAATCTTTTACTGCAATATTTTTTAGATTTTTATCAAATATAATAAAATATTCTCCATCAATTTTGTCTTTCAAATTATTGTATGCTTTAAAATTAGATTCACTTTCAAATGCTACTTTAATATTATCTATATCTGCTACATTTTTAAGCTCACTTTCATTTTGGTTTGTTAGTAATATTATTTCATAATTTTTATATGAAGATACCATTATTTTTTTAAGCAAATCTTCTATTTGGCTATTTACTAACCCTATTGCATCTAATATAATACTTACTTTTGGCATCCCTTTAACTTCATATTTTACTTCATAGCTTCCAGGAGTAAGCCCATCTGTTACTTCCACATCTGTATCTAAACTTCTTTTTATGTGATCTTTTATTACTTGTTTTCCAACTTCAAAAGCATATGGCTTTGAATCTGAATTACTTGCTGTTGAATTTTTATGTGCTCTCCAATGATACAAAACTTTTGGTATATGAACTATATTTTTTGTTTCTTCTGATGCTCTTGCAACTATATCAAAATCTTGGCTTCCATCATATTTACTTCTAAATCCTTGTAGTTTATCCATTAATTCTCTTTTAAATATACTAAAATGACATATATAGTTTGCACTATTTAAAGTATATGGTGAAAAATCTGGTTTAAAAAATACTCCATATCTTGGACCTTTTACTGTTTCTAGTTTATCTTCGTCTGTATAAATAAATTCTACTTCTGGATTTTCATTTATTACTTTTACTACTTCATATAATGAAAATGCTGGTAATAAATCATCATGGTCTAAAAGTCCAATATAATCACCTGTTGCAAGTGATAACGCTTCATTTGTGTTACCTGATATTCCCTTGTTTTCACCAATTATTTTGTATTTTATTCTTTCATCTTTTTTTGGGTATTCTTGCATAAATTTTAGACTTTCTGGTGAACCATCAGCTAAACATAACTCCCAATTTGGATATGTTTGGTTTTGCAAACTTTCTACTAATTCTTGAAAAAAATCTTCTGGTGTATTATAAACAGGTACTACTATACTTATTTTTGGATTTAATTTAAATTTTTCATTTCTTTGCCTTTCTAATTCATTTTTGTCTGGCTCATTTTTTTCTATCCATTTTTTGTATATTCTTTCTTCTTCACTATATTTTGCAAAATATTTATTATATATCTTTTTTGCAAATATTCTTCTTTTTGAGTTTTCTGGTAATAACTTATTTAACATTTTCTTCTCTCCTTTTTTTAATAATTTTTGCCCTTTTATTTTTACACTTTTTTGAGATTATTTTCTAAAAAATAAACTTCGCTTTTTTTCTGGCTTTTCTTGTGCGGTATTTGCTTCTTGCAATTTTTGAGTTAAATCTTTTATTTGGCCTTCTAAAACATTTATATATGATTGCTTATTTTTATTGTCATTTTCTATTTCTGTAATATATTTTGTTTGTTTTGCATCATTTTGTTTATAATTTTCTATTTGCTTTACTAAAAGGCTTGCACAATTTATATCATATAATTTTTCTAATGATAAATTATTTATAGCTTTCATATTTTCATCTATTATGTCTTTTTGAATAAATTCTTCTATTTTTTTAAATAAGTCTATATATTTTTCTATATTATATCTTTTAAATATTTCTGTTTCATTTAAAATTTGATTTAATTCTAAATTATACGAATACATATTATTTATGGCTCTATATAGTAAGTATTCTATTGGAATTCCGTCTTTATACCATTCTTGGTCAAAAAACATAAATTTACCATCTTTATAAAATGTGTTTTCAAATACTAAGTCTATATATCCATTTTTTAATATAGTTAATCCTTCTAATTCTTCTTTTGATACCTTAATATTTTCATTTATTTCTGATTTTTTGTTCTTTACTAGTTTATCTTTAATGTATTTATACCAATTATCTATAAGTTCATATGCCTTTTCTATATTTTTGTTTAAAATGTTTTTTGCAATTATTTTATCTAGTGTGTCTCCTTCTATATATTTACTAATTACTTTGTTTTCTTCTATTTTGTCTAACATTTCAAAACCTAATTCTTCTAGTTTTTTCGTATTTAATTTTATATTTTGCATATGTTCTTGTGCTTTTGGCGATATCATTTCTTTTACTGCAACTGTTTCTTGCTTTGCCACATCTTCTTGTATTATTGTTGCAAGTCTATATTTTTCTTTTCTGTTATTATTAAAACTTACAAATTTTACATTAGATTTTTCTTGGTTTTGGGTATTTTGTATTTCTACTAAGTATGAATTTGCAAAAAATTCAAATTGCTTATTTTTAGTTAATTGTTTAATAGCTTTTAATTCATCAAATACTACTACACTTCCCTTTTCATACATAATATTATACATTAATTTTGTAGTATTTTCGTTTGGAAGATAATCACTTGAAAATATTACATTTGGCATTTTGTAGTTTGGTAATGGGTAGTAAAATTTATAGTTTTTAATCTCTAGCCTTGAAAGTTCTTCTTCTATTTCTTGCTTACTATATAAGTCTTGTTTTTCATTTTGTATTGTATCATAAATTCTTCCATTTTTGCTTGCACCTGCAAAATAGCAAATTCCAAATCTATTGTTTGTTGCAAGTAGTATTTTTCCATCTAATTTTGTATAGTTTAAAGCATATTTAATTAAGTTTGGGCTATATATTATTGTATAGTCAAATTTACTTTCAATATTTATTTTTTCTAATTTATCTGTTATTACTTTTAAGTTTGGTACCATCTCATATCTTTTTTTAATTGCTTCTGCTTTTTTTTCGTTTTCTTCAATTGCTACTACTTCTGATGCTTTTTCTATAAAAACTTCTGTTACTTCACCAAAGTTTGCTCCAATTTCTAAAATTTTAGAATTTTCTTTAAAAGGATACCAATTTAATATGTTTTTTCTTATTGGTGATAAACTTTGAAAAACATCAATATCTTGTTCCCTTTCTATTATTTTTTCATATTCAGATTTATCATTTTGTAATATGTAATTTGCAATTCTTGCTTCTTCATTTTGTAAGTTCAATTCCATAAAAATCCCCATTTCTATTTTTACCAAATTTCTAATTTTATATCTCCATCTTTTGCAACAATATTTTGTTTTACATTTAAAGATTCTATCCAATTTCTTGTTTCTATTGTTTTATATGGTCCAGTATTGTAACCTGTTCCAGGGTCATTATCCCATAACCAGTCTGGCGTTGGCCATAAGCATATTTTTGGATCTATTTTTTTATATACTTCCTCTGTTACTCCTGCTTGTCCGTGATGTGCCATTTGAACAATATCTGATTTTAATTTATCTCCTTGATTTTGTAATAGCTTTTTCCCAGATTCTGTTCCTGTGTCTGCCAAAAATAATACTTGCTTTTCATTTACTTTTAACTTTATTACCATACTTGAATTATTAAATGGATTTACTGTAATTTCAGGATTTTTTACTCCTAAAATTTCAAACTTTACATTATCTATACTTATTATTTGGTTTAATGTAACTTCTTCTACTTTGCCTTTTATTCTGTCATTACTTATTGTTTTATAAAAATTTTCTGCTTCAAATGCTCTTTCAGGGTCATATTCAAGGTACCAGCTTAAGTCATTTGCAGTATAATAGATTTTTTCTATGTTTAAATCTATATTTTGCTCTATTACACAATTTAATACTCCTGCATGGTCTTTGTGTGGATGCGTTATAAACCAAATATCAATTTTTCCACCTAAGTCATTTATATTTTTTACAAAATTTTCTGTATCTTCTACAGTTCCACCATCTATTGCAATTACTTTGCCTTGTTTTGTTTTTATTATGTATCCCATCATTTGGCTTTTGCTTTGTGGTGATGTTTGAATTAGTTCTATTTTATTATTTCTTTTTATTGAAATATTTATCCATATTGAAAGTATTATCAGTAAAAATGTTATTATAAGTAGAATTATTATTTTACGATTCAAAAGTTTTATTTTTGTCTTTTTTGTTTTGATTTTTTGGTTTTCTTTATTTTGACTTATGACATTTTGTAATTCTTTTTTTGGTATTTTTGTTTTTTTCATAAAAACTCCACTTCTTTTCAAAGCACTTATCAGTTATGAAAGCATTTCTTTAAAACTAAAACTTTCTTTTTAAATTTCTTATTAATTAATTATCCTGTTAATTTTCTTTTTAAATTTGCTGTTAAATTTTCTATTAATTTTTCTATTAATTTTATAAGGTCCGTCCCTAAAATCCCGTCTAGCCGGGATTTTAAGGACCGTCCCCTAATCCCGGTATTTTAGTTACTGTTACTTCTGGGTTTATTTTTAGTAAGCCTACCATTTCTTTTACTGACATGACTTCTACAAGTAATGCATCATATTTTCTGTTTAGGACTTCTAGTTCTCCTCTATTATTGAAATGTGTACAACTAAATGATAGTGTGTATTTTCCTGGTGCTACTGGGAACATTACTTTGAATTCTGTTATTGCTATGTCTCCTTTTTTGAATTCTCCTGTTATTATTTTTTCTATTACTGTGTTTGTTCCACATATTTCTAGACCTTTGAAGTCTTTTAGTGTCATTGTGAATATTGGGTCTTTTACATCTTGGTGGAATAGTACTTTTGATTTTAGTACTATTTCTTTGTCGTTTTCTATCATCATACAGAAATTGTCTTCTAGGTCAAACATTCCATAATCTATTACTTCTGCTGCACCGTTTCCGTAGTTTATTAGGTTTGGGTTTTCGTTAAATCTTGTTTTCCATAGTTCTTCTGGGTTATATAAACTGTTTTCAAATTGCTTTTTGTCTGTTATTTTATTTTCTTCTTTTATTTCTTGTGTTTCTTTATTTTCTTCTGGGTTTATTCCTACTATCATTTTTTTGTATTTTTCTACGCCGTCTTTTACTGAGCCGTCAAATATTTTTTTACCACTTTCTATTATTATTGTTCTTGTGCAGTTTCTTAGCACGTCATTTATGCTGTGTGTAACAAATAGTATTGTTTTTCCTTTTTTCTTGAATTGTTCAAATTTTTTGAAACATTTTAATTGGAATGCCATGTCTCCCACTGATAAGACTTCATCTACGATTAGTATATCTGGGTCTACATTTATAGCACATGCAAATGCTAAACGTGCAAACATTCCTGATGAGTATGTTTTTACTGGTTGATATAGGTGCTCTCCTATGTCTGCAAAATCTATTATGTCTTGCTTTCTTTCTTCTATTTCTTCATTTGTTAAGCCCATTATCTGGCCGTGTTGGTATATGTTTTCTATTCCGGTTAGTTCAGAGTTAAATGCTGCTCCAAGTTCTAGAAGTGAGCTTATTTTTCCTTTTACTTTTATTTCTCCTGATGTTGGTGTTACAACTCCTGTTATCATTTTTAAAAGTGTTGATTTTCCTGCTCCATTTTTTCCAAGTACTCCTAGTACTTCTCCTTTTTTTACTTCTAAGTTTAGGTTGTCCATGGCACGGAATACGTCGTGTTTTTGATATGGTGGAAATATTGTTTCTAGAAGTCTGTCCTTTTTTGATCTGAACATTTTGTATTCTTTTACTAGGTTTTTTATTTCTATTGTGTTTTCACTATTTTCCATTTTTTCATTGTCTGATGTTTTGTCTTTAGTTTTATGATTTTGCATTATTTTATTTTCTGTTTTTTTATTTTCTGACTTTTCATTTTCTTGTTTTTCTTTCTGCATTTTTGCATTTTCTGACTTTTCTTTTTCTAAGTTTTCTTTTTCTAGATTTTTATTTTCTTTTTTACCCATTTTGCAAATTTTCTCCTTTCGCAAGTAATTATCTTTTCTTTAACGCTTTTAAGATGATAATTCTGATTTTAAATGGTATTTGTATAAGAAGTGGCATATTTAATATTAAAAAATTTTCTATATAATATTTGAAACTTTCGGTTTTATATAATTCGTGAAATATGTTCCAATTTTTAAAGTTCATATATTTTTTTGTTTGTAACATTTTATAGTACTCTACGGCTTTTTGGTTTAATTCTTGTAGTACTTTTGGGAAAACTTCTTTTCTTTTTACATATGTAGAAAATATACCTAATTTTACATCTATAAATAAATTTCTTACTTGCTCTAACTTATTAGATTTATGTGATATTTTATTAACTCCTACTTGATTGTTTCCGTGTTGCCTATATTTTATATATGGAGTTTTCATATATGCTAGTTTTCCATTTAATGATACTATAAGCGCTATCCAATGGTCGTGTATTAAATATTTTGAATTTGTTGGAAATGGTAGCATTTTTTCTATAAATTTCTTTTTTGATATAATTGTGCAACCTGTTACACAATTATATAAATAGTTAATTTTATATGTGTTTATGTATTTTTCTATTTTTTTATTTAGCAACATAAAATCACCAAATGATGGATAAATAGTATTTAAGTTTTGATCTACTACTTCTAAGTCTCCAAAAACTAAGTCTGCATTTTCCTTTTTTATTGTTTCTACAGATTTTTCTATTTTTTCTGGTAACCATACATCATCTTGGTCTGATAACATATAAAGGTCGTTTTCTACTTGCTTTAGTAAAAATTCAAAATTTTTTACATATCCTAAATTTTTTTCTTGAAAGAAAACTTTTATCCTTTCATCTTTTTCTTCATATTGCTTTAAGATTTTCCTTGTTGAATCAGAAGAACAGTCATCTGATATGATTAGCCTTATATTTTTATATGTTTGGTTTAATATACTATCTATTTGTTCTTTTAAATATTTTTCTCCATTATATGTTGCAAGTAATACATCTACTTTTTCATCCATATTTTTTTCCAACCTTCTTTTTTTATTGCCTATCTTGGCATTATATTTTATTGTTATATTTTTTCTAATTATTTTTATAATACATCTGCAAAATCTTTTTTGCTTCTTTTAAATATATAATTTCCCCATAAAAATATTGCAATTGTTATAACCCAAAATACTATTGTATAAAATCCATGTCCCTGAGTTACTATGTTTCCTTCTATAAATACTTGCCTAAATCCTGTAACTAGATATGTGAATGGAAAGCATTGCAAGATTTTTTGCAAAATTGGCTGTTCTGCTACCATACTTAAATTCCATACTATTGGTGTGAACCAAAAGCATAATTGCATTATTATTCCTAGTGCTTGTTCAAAGTCTGGTACTAATGTTGTTAGTGCTGATGTAAATCTTGTTACAGCAAGTATTAAACAGCTTGCAGCAAATATCATATATATTAGCATTAATATATTAGGTATATAGCTAAAACATATGCATACTACTATTGATATTAGGAATAAAAATAGTGATATAAAGCTGTTTGATATTATTGTAAATACTGGTATTATATCTACCGGGAATACTACTTTTTTGACTAGGTAGCTATAATTTTTTATTGATGAACTTGCACTCATTATTGTGTCATGCAAAAATAGCCACATTGATATTCCTGGTAAAAACCATACTACATATGGGTCATTTCCTGCACTTCCTGTTTTTAGTATGTACTGGAATACTATTACATATGTAAGCATAAATATAAATTGAGATAAAAAGCCCCATAAACTTCCTAGGCTTGTACTTGCAAATTTGTTTCTGAAGTCATTTTTTCCTAGTTGAATTATTAATTTTTTGTTTTTCCATATTGTTTTTATAAATTCCATTTTTCTCTCCTGTTTTTTTATTTTTGGTTTTGTTATATTCTATATTTATTCTGCTTTTTTGTCAATATTTAAAGCTATTTAAAAAGAATTTATTTGTTCTTTTTAAATAGCTTTAATAATTTATTATAAAAATTTTTGTTATATATTTAAGCTTTTAACCAATGCAAAAGACTATATAACTTAATATTGGAAAATGAAATATCATTATTTCTTTTAGCATTTTTTTTGCTAAGTTTTTTCCACTTAAAAATTTAAAATATTTTAATATATGAAAATTAATGTATTTTGATTTTTCTAAGTTTTCATAATATAAAATTAATTCATTTAAAAATTTTCTATTAACATCAATATTTGTATAATCTAAACACATTTTAGCACCATCCAAATATGCTTTTTCTATTACATTTTCTTTTCTATATTTCAAAAAACTTTTATATGATTTTCCTTCTTTTTCTTTCCATCTTTTTAAATTTTGATTTAAATTTCTTCCTCCAAATACATTTGTTTCGTGAAGTCTATAGTTTAATAAAGGTTCTTCTATATATGTAAGTCCCCTTCCCTCATTTGCAACAAAACTTGCAAGCCAATCATGTGCAATTACATTTTTTGTATATGGTAGCATTTTAGTTTTTACATCTTTTGTAAAAATAAAAGAACAACCAATTCCAATACATCTAGAAAGGGCAAGCTTACTATGCATATTTACTAAAGGAACATTTTTATATTTAAAATAATTATTTTCTAATACATTTCCTTTTCCATCAATTTGTTTTGCATTTACATATACTAGATCAACATTTTTTTCTTTAATTTTTTCTAAGCTTTTCTCAAGTTTATTTGGATACCAAAAATCATCATGATCTGAAAACATTATATAATTTGCAGTTGTTTTTGATAATAAAAATTCGAAATTTTTTATATATCCTTTGTTCTCTGTATTTAAATATAATTCAATTCTATTATCATTTTTTTCATACGTTTTAAGCAAATTTATTAGTTCTTCATTTTCTGAATTATCATCACTTATGATTAGCTTAAAATTTTTATGTGTTTGGTTTAAAATACTTTCTATTTGCTGTTTTAGATAATCTATATTTGTTTTATATGTTGCAAGAATAATATCTATTTTTTCTTCCATTTTTAAATCCTTTCTGAATTTCGAACTTTGGCAAAAAGTTGGCAAAAGGTACAGAGATTTTTGGCAATTTTAACAAGATTTGCAAAGTACCTTATTTTTCCTATCACTCCTTAGTAGTTTTTAACATTTTGACAACTAAAATTAATTTTGTGCAAAAACTCTGTACCTTACCTCTCAGCAGCCTTAGCAATTTTTAAGATTTTGACAGCTAAAATTAATTTTGCCAAAAAGCTCCGTCTTGCTTGGCAACCTTTTGACAAACTATTGTATTATTATTTATATTGATTGTCTATTTCCTTTAGTATTACATCATGTGCACTTCCTTCTTGAATACTTACTTCTGATACTAGTGTTAGTCTTGCTTTTTCGTGTAGTTCTTTTATTGTTATGCTTCCACAGTTACACATTGTTGATTTTATTTTTGCACATGTTATTGCTAAATTGTCTTTTAGTTTTCCTGCATATGGGATATATGAGTCTACTCCTTCTTCAAATGATAGTTTTTTATCTCCGCCTAAATCATATCTTTGCCAATTTCTTGCTCTGTTTGATCCTTCTCCCCAGTATTCTTTTACATAGCCATTTCCTCTTTTTACTACTCTTGTTGGGCTTTCATCAAATCTTGCAAAATATCTTCCCATCATTACAAAATCAGCTCCTAGTGCTAGTGCTATTGTTATGTGGTGGTCGTGTACTATTCCTCCATCTGAACATATTGGAATATATATTCCTGTTTCTTTGTAGTATTCATCACGTGCTGAAACTACATCGATTAAGCTTGATGCTTGTCCACGTCCAATTCCTTTTGTTTCTCTTGTTATGCAGATTGAGCCTCCTCCTACTCCAACTTTTATGAAGTCAGCTCCTGCTTTTGCAAGATACATAAATCCTTCTCTGTCTACTACATTTCCTGCACCTATTTTTACAGTATCTCCATATTTTGCTCTTACAAAGTCTATAGTATTTTTTTGCCAGATTGAGTATCCGTCAGATGAGTCCATACATATTAGGTCAACTCCTGCTTCTACTAAAGCTGGTATTCTTTCTTCATAATCTCTTGTGTTTATTCCGGCTCCTACAATATATCTTTTATTTTCGTCTAATAATGAGTTTGGGTTGTTTTTTCTTTCTTCGTAGTCTTTCCTAAATACTAAATATTTTAAATTTCCTTCTTTTGTTAGTATTGGAAGACATGCTATTTTGTTTTCCCAGATTATATCATTTGCCTCTGATAAGTTAATTCCTTCATATGCCCATACTGCTTTTTCTTTTGATGTCATGAAGTCATCAATTGGTGCTTCCATATCGTCTCTTGATAATCTATAGTCTTTATCTGTAACTAAGCCTAAAAATTTTCCACTTGGAGTTCCATCTTCTGTTATCATTACTGTTGAATGTCCTGTTTCTTCAATTAGTGCTAGTACATCTTTTAATTTTGTTCCTGATTTTACGTTTGAATCACTTATTATAAATCCTGCTTTGTGTTTTTTTACATGTCTTACCATCATAGCTTGTGATTCTATTGATTGTGAACCATATATAAATGCTACTCCTCCTTCGCGGGCTAAAGCTATTCCCATTTCTTCTCCTGATACTGATTGCATTATTGCAGATACCATTGGTATATTTGCTGAGTATTTTGGTTCTTCTCCTTTTTTGAATTTTACAAGTGGTGTTTTTAATGATACATTACTTGGTATGCATCTTTCGTCTGTTAAGTTTGGTAGTAATAAAAACTCATTAAATGTTCTTGATATGTCTTCTAATATTTTTGCCATTTTTTTGTTCCTCCTTTTATATTTGACTTATAATTTACAATTTTTATATTTGACTTATACTTTTTAATTTTTATATTGGGTTTGCTTTATTTTTTTATATTTGATTTATTCCTTAGTTTTTTATTCTAATCTACATTTTTGTCATTTATATATTTTTCCACTAATTCAATTAATTCTTTTGCAGTTTGTAATTGATTTTGAGTTTGCTCAATTTGTGGTATAAATTTATAGTCATAATCACTATCTTCCCTTATTTGGAATGCTTGACCTATTTTTCTTCCTAACATTTTAGGAAAAATTTCTTTATTTATATAATTTTTATTAAAATATGCTATAACATCTTTATGTCTTTTAAAATCAATCCTTTCTAAAGCAAGCACAGCTTGTATTGCATGAAATATTGAATAATATGCTCTATTGTTTGCTGCAAGCAAACTATTATTTTTGTACAATAACTCTGTATCTTTTAAATCTTGTTTTGCTCTTTCTAGCCTATAATTTGCAAGCTCTATGGCTTTTTTATCCATTTAATATTACTCCTTCCTTTTCAACATTCATATAAAAAGGTAATGTATCCATCCAATAATTATAATCATTAATATTTTTTAATAGTACTGAAATTGTAATATCATGTTCCAAACCTATATCATATGCTAAATCCCAGATTTTTGTTTTTATATCTACTATTTTTTCTTCTGATAGGTCTGTTAATATCATTATATCTAAATCAGAATTTTCTCTATAATCGCCTCTTGCATATGAACCATAAAGTACTATTTTTATTATTCTATTTTTTAAAACTTTTTTTACCTCTTTTATAAGTTCTTTTATTGCTTGCTCTATATTCCTAGGAACTTTTGGCATATTAACACCTCATTTATTATTTTTTAATTTTTCATATTATAACATATGTGAAACTATGTCTGCAACCCGTAAATCTTGTTTTGTATTTCATTTTTTTTAGTGTAATAACATAGATTTTTTGTTTTAACAAGTAAACATTTATTTTATTTTTCACTTGTTTCAATAAGTCTTTTTGTTTCCTTTGCTATCATTAATTCTTCATTTGTTGGTATTATATAAACTTTTATTTTTGAATCTGTAGTAGATATTAATCTTTCTTCACTTCGAACATTGTTTGCTTCTTCGTCTATTTTAACACCCATAAATTCAAGCTTTTTGCAAATTCCTTTTCTTATATTAATTTGGTTTTCTCCAACTCCACCTGTAAATATTAGGTAATCTATACCATTCATACAAGCAGCATATCTTGCAACATAACTTGCTATAGAATAATTAAATTCTTCTATTGCAATTTTTGCAAGTTCATTATCTGTTTTTGATTCATCCTCTATTACTCTAAAATCTGGTGCTAATCCTGAAATTCCTGTAAGTCCTGATTTTTTGTTTAATATATCTTCCATTTCTTCTGGTGATAAGTTTTCTTTTTTCATTATATATGTAACAACAGATGGGTCTAAATCTCCACTTCTTGTTACCATTGGAATTCCTCCAAGTGGTGTTAATCCCATACTTGTGTCTACAGATTTTCCATTTTCTATAGCACAAATACTTGAACCTTGACCTAAGTGGCAAGTAACAATTTTTGTTCCTTCTAAGCTTTCCATACTTTCTATTTCTGCAAGTCTTTGTGATACATACATATGTGATGTTCCGTGGAATCCATATTTTCTTATTCCATATTTTTTGTAGTATTCATAGGAAACAGGATATATGTATTTATCTTTCGGAATACTTGCATGAAATGCTGTATCACATACTCCTACCATTGGTTTGTCTTTCATTACTGCTTTGCAAGCTTCTATTCCAAGGATACATGCTGGATTGTGTAATGGTGCTAAATCTGAGTATTCTTTTAGTATATTTATTATATTATCATCTATTATTACAGATTCTGATATTTTTTCTCCTCCGTGAACTAATCTGTGACCTACTGCAGATATTTCATCTAGACTATCTATTACTTTGTATTCTGGGTTTGTTAGTTGTTTTAAAGTAAATTCTATTGCTTCTGTATGATTATATGCTGGATTTTGTATTTGGATTTTTTGTCCATTTACTTTATGTGTTATAAAAGCTTCTTTTTCTCCTATTCTTTCATATTTTCCAGATGCCATTACTTCTTCTGTTTCCATATTTATTAATTGATATTTAAGTGATGAACTACCACAATTTAAAACTAATATTTTCATTTTTTCCTTCTTTCCTCCTTATATTTTTCTGATTATTCAAATTTATAAACTATTTTTTTAACGTCCGTCCCAAAAATCCCGGCTAGCCGGGATTTTAAGGACCGTCCCTAAATCCCGATTAACTTTGCTGTTTGCTTTGCTATCATTAATTCTTCGTTTGTTGGTATTACAAATACTCTTACCTTTGAGTCTGGGGCTGATATTTCAGCTTCTTGACCTTTTATTTTTTGGTTATATTCTTTGTCTATTTTTACTCCAAATACTTCTAAGTAACCACATATTGCTTCTCTTGAGTCTTGACCTTTTTCTCCTACTCCTGCTGTAAATGTTAGTACATCTACTCCGTTTAGGGCTACCATACATTTTGTAATATAGCTTGCTGCTAGGTAGTGGAAGTTGTCTAGGGCAAGTTTTGCGTGGTGTCCTCCACTTTGGGCGTCTTGCTCTATGTCTCTAAAGTCTACTGAGACTCCTGATATTCCATATACCCCTGATTTTTTGTTTAAAATGGTTTCCATTTCTTCTGGTGTTAAGTTTTCTTTTTTCATTATGTATGTAACTATAGATGGGTCTAAGTCTCCACTTCTTGTTCCCATTGATATTCCTCCAAGTGGTGTTAGTCCCATGCTTGTTTCTTGGGATTCTCCATTTTTTATTGCACATATACTTGCACCTTGACCTAGGTGGCAGTTTATTATTTTTAAATTCTTTATGTCTTGGTTCATAAGTTTGGCTACTCTGTTTGCTACATACTCATGTGATGTGCCGTGGAAACCGTATTTTCTTATTCCATATTTTTGGTAATATTCATATGGGATTGGGTAGATATATCTTTCTTTTTTTAGTGTTTGGTGAAATGCTGTGTCAAATACTGCTACCATTTTCATTTGTGGTACTATTTTTTTGCATGCTTTTATTCCTAAAAGTGCTGCTGGGTTATGTAGTGGTGCTAGGTCTTGACATTCTTCTATTCCTTTTATTACTTCATCTGTAATTATGACAGGTTCTGAAAATTTTTCTCCTCCATGGACTACTCTATGGCCTATTCCTGCTAGTTCTGATAGGTCTTTTAGTACACCATAGTGTGGATTTGTAAGTCTTGATAGTATAAATTCTATTGCTTGTTTGTGTGATTTTGCATAGTGTTCAAATTTGTGTTTTTCACCATTTACTTTGTGTGTTAAAAATGAGTTTTCTTGCCCTATTCTTTCAAAGTTTCCTTTTGCTAGCATTTCTTCTGTTTCTATATCAATTACTTGATATTTTAGTGAAGAACTTCCTGAATTTATTACTAAAATTTTCATATATTTTATTTCCTTGATTTTATTTAGGTTTTTTTATTTGGCTTTTTAGCTTTTTTTGGCTTTACCTATAAACCTTATAACGATTGAGCTTGCACTGCTGTTATTGCTACAACTCCTGCTATATCATCACTTGAGCAGCCTCTTGATAGGTCATTTACAGGTTTTGCTATTCCTTGGCATAATGGTCCATATGCTTCTGCTTTTGCTAACCTTTGCACTAGTTTGTATCCAATATTTCCGGCATCTAAGTTAGGGAATATTAGTACATTTGCCTCTCCTTTTAGTGGACTATTTGGTGCCTTAAATTTTGCAACTTCTGGTACTATTGCTGCATCTAATTGCAATTCTCCATCTGCTAATAGATTTTTATCTTTTTCTTTTAATATTTTTGTAGCCTCTATCATTTTTTCAGTAAGTTCTGAATGTGCACTTCCATATGTTGAATATGAAAGCATAGCAACCTTTGGCTCTTTTCCTGTTAAACTTCTAAAGCTTTTTGCTGAATATAATGCAATTTCTGAAAGTTCTTCTGGATTTGGATTTTCGTTTAAGCCACTATCTGCAAATATAAATGTTCCATTTTCTCCATATTTACAATCAGGTACTACCATAACAAAAAAAGCAGAAACTAACTTTGTATCTGGTGCGGTTTTTAGTATTTGTAATGCTGGTCTTAAAGTATCTGATGTTGAGTGAATTGCTCCTGAAACTAAACCATCTGCTTTAGTTTCTTCGTCTTTTACCATTAATACACCATAATATACTGGATCTAAAACTAACTCTCTTGCCTTTTCTATAGTCATTCCTTTATGTTTTCTAAGTTCATATAATAGATTGACATATTTTTCATAATTTTCATCACTTTGTGGATCAATTATTGTAGCTTTAGTTATATCCAAATTGTTTTCTTCTGCTTTTTTCTTTATATTTTCAATATTTCCTATTAAAACTATATTTGCATATCCTTCTTTAAGCACTTTTGCTGTTGCTTCTAAAGTTCTGATATCTTCTGCTTCTGGAAGAACTATAGTTTTAATTTGCTGTTTTGCTCTTTTTTTAATTTCCTCTATGAATGCCATTTTTTGCTCCTTCCTAATATTTTTATTATGGGTTTATTATATCTATAAAATGCAAAAAAAACAAGCCCTTTTTTCATTTTTTATATTGCATTTTTATATATTGCATGATATATTATTAACATAATTTATTTCTTAAAAGAGGTGATTCTATTCTGAAAATTTTTTATACTCTTTTTGTTTCTTTACTTTTTTTGATTCTTTTTATTTCTGTCTTTTTTATTCCTGCTTATGGAAATACTAATGATTTTAATTTGAATCATAGTGAAATTATTTCTATAAATCCTAATGGTTTTGTTTGGCCTATTCCTGGGTATACTAGAATTAGTTCTCCTTTTGGAAAAAGAGCTTCCCCAACTGCTGGTGCTTCTAGTTTTCATTATGGGACTGATATTCCTGCACCACAAGGTACCAAACTTATTGCTATTGCAGATGGAACCATTACTTTTAGAAATTTTTTGGGTGCTGGTGGGTATACAATTACTTTATCTTTTGGTGATTTTAAGGTTACATATTGCCATGTTGATCCTAATTTTATTGTAAATAAAGGAGATGAAGTTAAACAAGGGCAAGTGATTGGCCATGTTGGCCCTAAAAATGTTTATGGCGTTTCTGGGAATAATTATAAGGATGAACAAGGAAATCCTACAAATGGTGCTACTACTGGGCCACATTTGCATTTGGGATTTAGGATTAATGATGAGTATGTTAATCCTTTGGAT
The DNA here is from genome assembly GCA_944386775.1 of uncultured Clostridia bacterium. Classification (GTDB taxonomy): domain Bacteria; phylum Bacillota; class Clostridia; order TANB77; family CAG-508; genus CAG-269. The sequence continues at coordinate 3,091 of CALXCJ010000003.1, read as the reverse complement.
TATTTTTAGGATGCAAAATAAAATCGATATAGTTTTATGCTACATCGATTTTATTTGCTAAAATATCTTTAATTATAAATAAATATCTTTTAATATATTTCTTTTTCGTCATTTAATATATATTTTCTTTTTTGATTCTTTATGAAATCTATGAAATAAAGAAATTGTTAGGATACAAACTAATTAAAATATCTCTTTAATAATCCTTCAAATCCTTTTCCATGACGTGCTTCATCTTTGCACATTTCGTGTACTGTGTCGTGAATTGCGTCATATCCTAATTCTTTTGCTCTTGTTGCTATTGCTTTTTTACCTTCACATGCTCCATATTCTGCTTCTGCTCTTAGCATTACATTTTTCTTTGTGTCTGGATATACAATTTCTCCAAGTAATTCAGCAAATTTTGCTGCATGTTCTGCTTCTTCAAATGCATATCTTTTGAATGCTTCTGCAATTTCTGGGTATCCTTCTCTGTCTGCTTGTCTGCTCATTGCTAGGTACATTCCAACTTCTGTGCATTCTCCATTGAAGTTATCTCTTAATCCTTTTACTACTTCTTCGTCTAAACCTTGTGCTACTCCTATTCTGTGTTCATCTGCGTATTGTTTTGCACCTACTTCTTCTTTTCTTTCTACAAATGCTTCTTTTCCTGCTCCACATTGTGGGCATTTTTCTGGAGCTTCTTCTCCAAAGTGGATGTATCCACATATTTTACATACATATGCTTTCATTTTGATTCCTCCTTATTTTTAATTTATTAGATTATATCATAAAATTTTAAATTTTCAAGAGCCTTTAAATTATACCTGGGAAATTATATCTGGGAAATTATATAAAATTATGTTTCTGCAAGATTTTGTTTTTAAGCAAATTACCATATTTTAATTTTGATAAAATCTTGTAATAGTTGCGTAATTCCTTCCAGCTATCCCTCCTATATTCTGTATCTGATACTTTTATTGGTTCTTCTTCTGTGCCATTCCAAACTTTTACTATTCCTCCTATTATAGTTTCATCTTCATATACTGTATATTCTGTATCATTTCTTTTTACAGAATACGCATCATCTTCTATTTTCTCAACTAATACATTATCAATACTTTTTAATTCATTTTCTAAAATTCCACTTTTATCTACTTTATCTGCTATATTTTTACTTGCTATTGCTAATTCAATTTCTTCTTTTAATCCCTTGCTTACCGTTTCGTTTTTTGCCTTATGCGTTTAGTTCTATATATAATTAATTTTTTTGATTTTTCATACATTCTTATTTTATCATTTTTACCTACATGCCTACGCTTAATCCATTAAACTTTACAACCTTTCTCAGTCGCACCACACTATTTAGTTCAATATTATTAATACATTGCAAAACGAAAACCTCCAGTACCTCCATTACCAACACTTGTATATGGAGCTCTAACTGATGCAGGTCTATTATTTCCTGATGAATTGATTTGACCTCCTCTGTTTATTGTTGGGCTATCTACTATATTTGAATATTCCAAAGTCCATTTCCATATATTTCCTGTAAAATCATAAATATTCGTTTTTTTGTTGATTTCAATACTTCCTGTAGTTAATAATACATTATTTTTTAAAATTCTTAATAAAAAATATTTATCTTAATAACTGTTTTGCATTTTGAATGATATTCTTTCTCATTATAAATGAGCTAGCATCTAAAGTTCTATTATATAAATATTAAATTTTTATTGCTAGAATAACTTTCTTTCATTTCACTTAATATATTACTTGAACCATCTATTTCTAGTCCATCACAATCAGTTGCACAATTTCCAAAACAATATTTATATTCTGTAGGGGTTGCATTTATAGTTATTTTTCCAGACATTTTTGTACACCCGTTAAAGGTACTTGTTAAATTTGTAACTGTATTAGGAATTACTATATTTACTTCTGTTAGCATACTACAGTTTACAAATGTTGCTTGTAAATTCTGAACTTGTTCTGGGATATTAGGCATAACTTCTAAAGAAGTACAACCTGAAAAGGTATTTGTCATATTAATTACATTTTTTCCTATTAAACCTATTGTTGACAGGCTTGTACAATGATAAAATGTATTATTTAATTTAGTAACGGAATCTGGTATGTTACCAAATTTTTCCAAACTAGTGCATGAATTAAAAGTAGAACTCATATCCGTAACTTTATTGGGTATATCTTTTATATTAATTAGTTTACTACAACTATTAAATGTAGATATCATATTTGTTACATCATTTGGAATTTCAGGCATTGACACTAAATTTTTACAACTCAAGAAAGTTTCTCTTAAACTTATAACAGTATTTGGTATTTCTGGTGGCGTAATTAAACTATTTATATTATAAAAAGTAGCACTCATTGACGTTATAGCAATCCAATAGTTATCTTCGATATCTTTTATAAACATTGGAACACAACCTTTTATTTTTCCATCAACTATATTTTTTTCATTCTCACCAGCAATATATCCACATGTTCTTACTTCACTTGTTCCTGTTTTAAGCCATGTCTCATCATTTAATCCATATCCTTTTGAATTATCTATACCGTTATCTATTGCATACTCCCATAAATCTAAATTTACTGTATTTCCATCCGTTCCTACTCCTATATATCCTTCATTTCTACTTTCTTTCTGTTCAGAATTTGGGAATGTTGCATTTTTCAATGTATTTCCCATTATACTTTTACCATAGCATTTCACTTCTCCATCATTTGTGACTCTATATTCTTTGTTTTCATCTAAATCAAATATTATATATTTATCCCATTGTACTACTAATACATTTTCTCCTTGATTATTTAATTCGTCTTGTAATTCTTGTGCTGTTTTTCCTTCACTTTCTCCTGTATATTGGTTAATCATTGTTTCTGCTGCTAATAATTTTATTTTTTCTTCTAATGCTGCTTCCTCTGTTTTATTCTTTGCCTCTTGGGTCCTTGTTAGAATGCCGTTATTTCCAGTCAGCGTTGCAATACTTACTCCAGCCAATATTAAAAGGACTATAATGTTTAGTATGTTATCGATGGTTAGGCTGTAAAAAATCAGACTAGAATAACTCATTAGACCAGCCTGACC
>CALXCJ010000002.1 GCA_944386775.1 uncultured Clostridia bacterium | reverse complement strand
CTGGAAAAACAACATTGAATTTTTTTATCAATTTAATTTTGTATTTTTTTATCAATTTTATATTGACTTTTACAATAACTTTGTTTTTGGAAAAGTTTTAGGAAAAGAAAAAGCATTTTTAATACAAAATATTTTTCCAACAACAGAACAATACATAGAAAGTAAATACCAAAATAAAATGCAAGATGTAGAAATAACTGAAATATTGAAAAGAGAAATAATACAAACTTCAATGGATGTTATAAAACTAGCTAAAAAAGGTATTAACATTCCTTTTTACAATATAATTGAAATGAAAGAAATATTATTAAAAGAAAAAAACTAGGTTAGATATGAGCCTTTAGTTTTATGCTGTAAACGAGTTTCCTTAAAAAATCAGTATGTTTCATTTTAGAATATACTGCATTAGATAATAAAAATGGTAAAACAAAATATTATAATTTAGATATGATTATATCAATTAGTTTTAATATATGTTATCTATGCAAAAACGATTTACATAAATTGACTTTTCGCTAGAAATTTGGTACAATAAAAACTATGTGGGAAAATTCCCAATGTTTTTATATTTTATTTTTTAAAATATAAAGAAAAAATACTAATTACAATTTTTTACTATGAAAGGAGAACAAAAATGAGTAACCAGTTCAAAGCAAAAGTAACCTTTAAAGACAACAAGGAGGCACAAAATTTTGTTAAAGCATTTTTCGAAAACTTTAATTTTGAAAGTTGCGTCAAGTTAAAAGGAAATACTGCAGAAATGATAATTTGTTTTCGGGAGGAGTTACCAGATGCAATTATTAAATCTATAACAAATATCCCTGACTTGGAATTTTATTATAATGAAGATTTATTAGAGAAAATTAAAGAGACAAAAATCTATAAATCTGAAACTAGCTTAAGAAAGCAAATAAAAAATGCTAACGAACAACAAAAATCATCTGCAAACCTTGAGTTAGCAACTGAAAAGCCAAAAAATGTAAAAACAACAGTTAAAACACGCAAAGGTAAAAGAAGAACTACATCATCTAATAAAGATGTGGTAAAAGCAAAAGTTCAAAGCGATTTCGATAAAATGTTAGAAAACATTTTAAAACAATCAAAATCTTTTGAAGACTTTGTAGAATTATTGGCTAAATATTTAAAATTAAAAGGAGTGGCTTTAAAAAAATTTAAAAAATTAGCTATATGTTCAACCGAGATGGAAAAAATAAATTGGAAGGAATTAGATAAAAAGTATAAGACTTTTTCAAGGGATAGAGAAACTATAGGACATCAAATTTCGATCCAATTTAAAACAGAAATGACTTTATTGGCATTTTTAAAGAGCATAAGTAAATTCAAGACATATCCTTTTCCTCAAGAAGATATTTCTAAAAAAGAAGAATCTGATGCAAATAAGAAAATGGTAATTGCTGAAAAGTTGCAAGATTCGAAAAAAGATGAAGAACAGCCAAATAATCAAGAGACTCATAAAGAAAGTGAAAGCACACAGAAAGACCCGCAAGAATTTGAATTAGTTGAGCAAAGTAAAATATTAGAATTAAACTGTTTTAAGGAAATATTTACAAAGGTTAATAAAATTCAGCCAATTCAAGCTAGAATTCAATTTGTTCTAAAAAGCATGGGACTTGATGAAAGACAGCAAGAAGAGAAAGATTGGATATTAGAAATTGCAAATAATGCTATTAAACAAAAGAACTTGGATAATAGTTTTAATTCAAAAAATAATATTCCAAAAGAACAAAAAGAATTAGCTCAAATGGTGTTTTCTGAGTTTGTAAACACATTTTTGAATAAACGTGAAGGAAACAAAATGATTAAACTTGTTGATTTTCTTAAAGAGTTTCAAAAAAATATTTTAACAGATATTGAAAAAGAGCAACTTGTAGATTAAATTGAAATTAGTATAAAATTAAGCTCCACAAAAAATATTGTGGAGCTTAAAAACTATAAAAAGTAAAGCATAAAAATTGAAAGTATTACTATTGAAAGTACAATATTATACTATATTATCAAGCTAAATCAAGAAGGTTTACATATTTTTTACCAAAAATTAGGTTGCGAAATAGTCTATTGTATGGTATAATCTTGCTAACTTTTGAGTTGTATTTTAAAAAGAATAAAAATCAAAATTTATTAATATAAAAATGTTTATAGCAAAGTAAAAAATTTGATATAATGAAAAATAAAATTTAAGGAAATGAGAATTTATGAAACAATATAATAAAGAAAAAATAAAAAAAATAATAAAATATGGATTTGATTTAAAATTAATATCATTTGAGCTAGATATACCAATAGAGTATTTAGAAAAAATAAAACGTGAACTAGAAAATGAAGAAACTAAAAAGAAAACATCAAAATATAGTGGAAAAAAAGAAAAGTTTTCTAAAATTGAACAGATGAGAAGAAAATATAATGCATTAACAGGTAATAAAGATAAAAGTAAAAGTAAAACTTGCTCTACAAAAAAGAATAATGAAAATAAAAGTACAGTTATCTCTACAAAAAATGATAGTCAAAATAAAAGTATGACTATGTCTACCAAAAACAATAAAGCGGAAACAAAAAGAAAAAATCCCAATGATGAAGAACAAAGTTTAAAACAACAAAATGAGCTAATAGAAGAGGCAATAAGAAAATTAGAAGAAATAATACAAACAATACCAACTTTGCCAAAAGATGAAAAAAATGTAAAATTGATAGAGATATTAACAGAGCTAAAAAAAATTGAAACATTTAATTTAAATGTTGAGCAAGCTGAAAAAGTATATTATTTAATAAATATACCTGAATTGCATGCTTTAGATCGTAGATATTATAGAAAGATTGATTATGTTTTTAGTATTCAAAGAAAAATAAATTTGAATAAATTGTTAGAAAATATTCAAATTGCTCAAGCTCAAACAGATGATATAGAAGAACTGAAAATGTTACAAAAAAGAATTACTCCACAAATATTGCAAAAAAACCAGCTTGTTGCAAGTAAATTAAATAGTGAAATAACAAATAAAATATATAGAATCCAAAAAGAAAAGTTAGTTCAGGAATTTAAAAATAATATTTCTGAAAATATCATAGAAATAGTAAAAGATTTAGCAAATGGCACAGTTGATATAGAAAAAGCAAATTTAATTATAGATGCTGAGGCTAAAAAAAGAGTAAAAAATAGGCATCAAAACAAATTTACCTTAACTGAGGAGCAAGAAAAAAAGCAAATTCTAGTAAGAATAAGGCAAGAAATAACGGGGAATGCTAGCAAATATAAAATAATAAATCCAAGTGAAACAATATCTCAAATGCAAAATTTATGTGGAGGAGGTATAGAACTTGCTATAAAAGCAGTAGTAGAAAATTTTATACAAAGAAAAGAATTTGAAACAGCAGAAAATATATGTAATACATATTTAATGCAAAGAGAAAATCCTCAACTTAGAAAATTTGTTATTCAATTGCGTAAAAAAGTAAAATATGCAGAGATAGGAGATTTAGTATTAAAAGTAATTAATACAGATATGGGAAAAGACGAAGAAGATAAATTATATGAGCAAATAAAAATAGGAGTTCAAACAGCCAATTTAAAATTAAATGAAATATCAATTGGAAAAAGTAAAGATGGTCTAAGAACTATATATTTATCAGATATTTGGGATGAAACAGAACAAATTAGATAATTATTAATAATTTGAGAATAATTAATATTATAAAGTGTTGAATAGTGTGTTTAGTTATTATAATTAAACATTGAAATTAATATTTAGGTATTACCTTTTTGGTTATTACGTTTAATTAGATGCTACTGTATATTAAAGTAGAAACTGTAAATAATAGCAATTAACTGCAAATTATGTAAATTTAAATTTTAATCTTGACTTTTACTATTTAAAGTCTTATAATATACCCATAAGAAAAAAACAAATAAGAGAAGAGTAAAATAAAGGTTATCAAAAGAGAGAACAAGTCATAGGCTGGAAGCTTGTTTTGAAAAACATATTTGAAAACTAACTCTTAAGTTTTTGGTAAATAAAGCCAAACGTGTAAGATACGTTACAATCTCCAAATTAAGTAAAAAATAGGATGGAACCGTGCTAATAAAAGCACTCCTATATAGAATTATCTATATAGGAGTGTATTTTTTTATTTAAGTAAAAATGCTGGATTTTAATTTTAACTTTGTTTATAAAATAAATTAAAAAAACTTGGAGAAAATATTAAGAAAAAAATATAAAAAACAAAAAATACAAAAATTAAAAAATAAACTATATAACATAATTAAAAAAATATTTTTATACCTAAGTATGCTTCAAAAAGAAATAAGATTTAAAATGCAAAAAATAAAATATAGAGTATAAAATATAAAATTTACTTAGTTAATTAAAAAAATCTTATATAGTAAAATATAAAAAGGAGGAAAAACAATGATTAAAGTAACACTAAAAGACGGAAAAGTCTTAGAAGTAGAAAAGAAAACAACAATTTTAGAAGTAGCAAAAAAAATAAGTGAAGGGCTAGCAAGAAATGCAACTTGTGGAGAAGTAAATGGGAAAATATGTGATTTAAGATATGAATTAAACGATGATTGCAAATTAAATATCCATACATTCCAAGAAGACGATTTAGAAGGAAAAAAAGCATATTGGCACACAACATCACACATAATGGCACAAGCTGTAAAAAGATTATTTCCAGATGTAAAATTTGCAATAGTTCCAAGCATAGATGAAGGTTTTTACTATGATTTTGATGTAGAAAAACCATTTACAGATGAAGATAAAACAAAAATTGAAGAAGAAATGAAAAAAATAATAAAAGAAGATATAAAAATAGAAAAATTTACACTTCCAAAAGAGGAAGCATTAAAACTTATGGAAGGTCAAATTTATAAACAAGAACTAATAAATGAACTAAAAGAAGGCGAAGAAATAAGTTTTTACAAACAAGGAGATTTTACAGACCTTTGTGCAGGACCACACCTATTAAGCACAGGAAAAGTAAAATGTGTAAAAATCCTATCATCATCAGGAGCATACTGGAGAGGTAGCGAAAAAAATAAAATGCTACAAAGAATATATGCAATTTCATTCCCAAAACAAAGTATGCTAGAAGAATATTTAAAACTGCTAGAAGAAGCAAAACAAAGAGACCATAGAAAAATTGGAAAAGAACTAGAAATATTTATGACACATAAATTAGTAGGATCTGGACTTCCAATGTATTTGCCAAATGGTGCAACAATAAGAAGAATTTTAGAAAGATATATACAAGACAAAGAAATAGCTCTAGGATATGCACATGTATACACACCATCACTTGCAAATGTAGAACTATACAAAACAAGTGGACACTGGGATCACTATAAAGATGACATGTTCCCAGTTATGAAAATGGACACAGAAGAAATGGTATTAAGACCAATGAACTGTCCACACCATATGTTAATATATAAAAATAAAATGCATTCATATAGAGACCTTCCAATAAGAATAGGGGAACTTGCCCATGACTTTAGATATGAATCAAGCGGAAGTGTTTGTGGTTTAGAGCGTGTACGTGAAATGTGCCAAAATGATGCACATCTATTTGTAAGACCAGACCAAATAAAAGAAGAAGTAGGAAGAGTACTAAACCTAATATTTGAAGTATACCAAAAAGACTTTGGATTCCCTCAAGAATCATTTAAATTTAGACTATCACTAAGAGACAAAAATAATAAAGAAAAATATATAGACAATGACGAAATGTGGGAAACAGCAGAAAGCCAATTAAGAGAAATATTAAAAGAACTAAAAATAGACTTCTATGAAGCAGAAGGAGAAGCAGCATTTTACGGACCAAAAATAGATATTCAAATAAAAACAGCATTAAACCACGATGTTACAATTCCAACTTGCCAACTAGACTTTGCTCTTCCAGAAAGATTTGAACTAGAATATATAGCAGAAGATGGAAAAGCACATAGACCAGTTGTTATCCACAGAGCAATCCTAGGTTCATCAGATAGATTTATATCATTCTTACTAGAAGAAACAAAAGGATTTCTTCCATTATGGATAGCACCAGTGCAAGTAAAAATCCTACCTATAACAGATAATCAAGCAGAATTTGCACACAAAATAAAAGAAGAAATGCTTCAAGAAGGAATCAGAGTAGAAGTAGATGATAGAAATGAAAAAACAGGCTATAAAATAAGAGAAGCACAATTACAAAAAATACCATACATGTTAATTGTAGGAGACAAAGAAATAGAAACTAATACGGTATCAGTTAGATCAAGCAAAAATGGAGATTTAGGTACAAAAGATATAAAAGAATTTATAGAAGAAATAAAACAAGAAATTGAAGAAAAGAAAAAAATATAAAATAAAACTAAAAAGAGTAAAAAATAAAATTAAAGATATTGTATTAAAGACAATTAAAGATGTTGAGTTAAAGATAATTAATGAAATTGTATTAAAGAGTACAAAAAGAATAAAAAGTATAAAAGGAATAAAAAGTCTAAAAGGAATAAAAAGTCTAAAAGGAATAAAAAGTACAAAAAGAATAAAAAGTATAAAAAGAATAAAAAGTATAAAAGGAATAAAAAGTATAGAGACTATAAGAAAGAAGGAGTAAAAAAGTGAAATTAGGAATAGTAGGTTTACCAAATGTAGGAAAAAGTACACTTTTCAATAGCATAACAAAAGCAGGTGCAGAATGTGCAAATTACCCATTCTGCACAATAGAGCCAAATGTTGGAGTAGTAGCAGTACCAGACAAAAGACTAGATAATTTAGCAAAAATTTATCATCCACAAAAAATAACACATGCAGTTATAGAATTTGTAGATATAGCAGGTCTAGTAAAAGGTGCAAGCAAAGGAGAAGGCTTAGGAAACAAATTCTTATCACACATAAGAGAAACAGATGCAATATGTGAAGTTGTAAGATGTTTCAACGATTCAAACATAGTACATGTAGACGGAAGCATAGACCCAGTAAGAGATATAGAAACAATCAACCTAGAATTAATATTTGCAGACATAGAAACAGTAAATAAAAGATTAGAAAAAGCCAAAAAAAATCTAAAAGCAGACAAAAAATATCAAGAAGAAATAGATTTATTAGAAAAAATATTAAAAAATCTAGAAGAAGGAAAATCAGCAAGAGCACTAGAATATAACGAAGATGAAAGAAAATTGCTAAAAGATATGTTTTTATTAACAACAAAGCCAATAATATATATTGCAAATGTATCTGAAGAACAATTAGGAAATTTAGAAGAAGACGAAAATGTAAAAAAAGTAAAAGAATATGCCTCAAAAGAAAATGCAGAAGTTGTACCATTATGTGTAAAAATGGAAGAAGAATTATCTAGCCTAAATGAAGAAGACAAAAAAGAAATGCTAGAAATGTATGGATTAGAAGAATCAGGACTTGATAAAGTAATTAAAAAAAGCTATGATTTATTAGGACTTATGTCATTCTTAACAGCAGGAGAGCCAGAAGTACGTGCTTGGACAATAAAAAAAGGAACAAAAGCGCCAGAAGCTGCAGGAAAAATCCATTCAGACATAGAAAGAGGATTTATAAAAGCAGAAATAGTATCATATGATGATTTAATAAGAGAAGGATCTATGAATATGGCAAGAGAAAAAGGCTTAGTAAGAATAGAAGGAAAAGATTATGTAATGCAAGATGGGGATATTGTATTGTTTAAATTTAATGTATAATTTTAAAAATTATACATTAAATAAATAACTTTTAAAAATTAGAATTAAATGAATAACTTTTAAAATTTAGAATTAAATGAATAACTTTTAAAAATTAGGAAAAAATAATATAAATAAAAATAATACAAAAAATGTAATGTTTGTGTAATATATATGAAACACAAATGTAATAAAAAAATAAATAAAAAATGTTGACATACATAAAAAATAATATTAAAATAATTTATGAAAGCAAACGATAAAAAGTTTAATATGTAAAAAAACTTGCAATTATTAAGGAAAAGTAGTATAATAAAAAATAGTTGTAGAATAATAAGAAAAAACATGTTGAATAAAGGAGAGAAATTATGAAAAAGATGAAATTATTAAAAAATATAGCAGTAGTAATTATGGGAATAGCAATAATATTTGCATTCACAAATGTATTAGCAGCAGATAATGATACTTACCAAGACTTATCACAAGCAATAGCAGGAAATAATAGCACAGGAAACAATTCAGCAGGAACAACAACCGGAAACAACAGTGTAACAAATAATAGTGGGGCAACAAACAATTCATCTACTACTGGAACAAATAATGGAGTATTTAATACAACTGGGTTAACATCAAATAACTCACTTGCAAACAATGCTAGTTCAAACAATTCATATTCAAATACTACATTACCTAAAACTGGTGTAGAAAGTGTAGCACCAATAGCAATATTAGTTGTAATATTTGCGGTTTCAGCTATATATGCATATAGAAAAATAAAAGAATACAAAAATATATAGTAGAGTTTAATTTAAATAAAAGATAGTCTACAAAAGTGTAAATAGAAAAAACTTTTAAGAATAATACTTAAAAGTTTTTTTATTTTTAAGTTATATAATATGTTAAATTTTTCAGTTCTAAAATTTGCTTTTGTCTAAAAAACTATTGTAATTATCATAAAAAAATGATATATTAAAACAAAACATAAGAAAAGGAGAAACAATGTTATGTTAAAAGTAAATAATGAAAGAGGAGTAACTTTAATTGCACTAGCTATAACAATAATAGTATTATTAATATTGGCATCAATAGCAGTATATACAGGAAAAGAAAGTATAACAGAATCAAAATCAAATATTTTATTATCAGAAGTAAATATGGTACAACATGCGGCATTAGAAAGATACACTAAAGAGGAAACATTTTCAACTAATAATTATCCAGGAACTCAAAAATATAGTACATCACAAGAAATACTAAATGACATAGGAAAGCTAAAAGATGATGGAACATTAAATGATATAATACTAAATACATCACCACAAAATTACTATTACCTAACTCCACAAGACTTGAGTGATTTAAGTATAACAAATACAGAAAACTCATATATTGTAAATTATAAACTAGGAATAGCAATAAATGTAACAAATCCAGTAACTACTGAAGGTGATGCTGTATATGTATATGCAAAAAGTCGTGACTAATAAAAAATATTTGTAAAATAAGTATAAGCAAATTTATAAAATAGTATAAGTTACTTTATAAGATAGTTATAAGCTAATTCATAAAATAGTATAGATACTTTATAAGATAACTATAAGTTAATTTATAAAAAACATATTAATTAAAAAAATATAAAATCACAAGATTAAGGAAGAAATTTATATATTTATATAAATCAATTATCTAAAAAATATAATTAATAAAAATTATATAGAAATAGGAGATGGTGAATTGAATATAGAAGAAATTTTAAACACTTCACAAATACCAAAAGAAAATATAAAATATCAAGAGCCAATGAAAAATCACACAACATTTAAAATTGGTGGTCTTGCAGATTGCTATATAAAAGTAAAAACCGTAGAAGAATTAAAAGAAATACTAAAAATTGTTAATGAAAACAATATAAAATTAACAATAATAGGAAATGGAAGCAATATACTTGTCTCAGATTATGGCATAGAAGGAATAGTTGCAGAAATTAATATAAAAAAATATGAAAAAATAGAAAAAACGTATAATAATACATCAAATATAAAAAATATAGAAATAATATTAGGTGCTGGAAATAAAGTATCAGAAGTAGCACAAAAATTTTTAAACGAGGAACTTACAGGTTTTGAAGAACTATCAGGAATACCTGGAACAATTGGTGGAGCAATAAGAATGAATGCAGGAGCTCACGGAAAAGAAATGAAAGATATAGTAGAAACAGTTACTGTAATTGATAGATGTGGAAATATAAAAATATTAAAAAATGAAGAAATGGAATTCGAATACAGAAAAAGCATAATCTTGCAAAAAAAATACATAGTATTAGAAACAAAAATAAAATTGCAAAAAGGAAAAAAAGAAGAAATAAAAAGGAAAATGGATGAACTAAAAGAAAAAAGAAAGCAAACACAACCACTTGAATATCCAAGTGCAGGAAGTACATTTAAAAGAGGAAAAGATTTTATAACAGCGAAACTAATAGATGAAGCAGGATTAAAAGGTTATAAAATAGGAGATGCACAAATTTCAGAAAAACATGCAGGATTTATAATAAACAAAGGAAATGCAACAGCAGAAAACGTACTACAACTAATAGAATACACCAAGGCAAAAATATATGAAAGCACAGGAAAAACAATAGAACCAGAAGTAGAAATAATAGGAAGAAAATTAAAGGAAGAATCAAAAAGATAGGCAAAAATTGTAGTATGAAAGGTGGATTTTAAAAAAATGAAAGGATTTATGCACTGGTTTAAATCTAGTAACAAAATGAAAAGGTGGATACTTTTAATATTAATAGGAATTATATTAGCATGTTTTGGCATGGCAGAAATACTAGTACTAAAGGAAATAACATTTAAAGAAGTAGGAAAGATTATAGCAATATTTGTAGTAGGTTTTTTAGCAATTGTATGTGGTTTAATTTTCTTAAATAAAAGAACTTTAGAAGTACTAGTAGAATCAACAGATGAAAGAATGGAAAAAAGAAAACAAGTAAATATTAATTCATTAATATTTAACAAAAAAGTATATGACCAAGGTCCAAATATAGTTGTAATAGGTGGAGGTACAGGATTAAATACTGTGCTTACAGGTCTTAAGAAATATACAAATAACTTAACTGCAATAGTAACAATATCAGATTATGGAGAAGAAGCAAGTATATCAAGAAAAGAGCTAGGCACAAAGCCACTAGATGATATAGTAGGAAGTATTATATCACTTGCAAACAATGAAGAAGAAATCTCAAAACTTTTTAATTACAAATTTGCATCTGGAAAATTAAGAGGACTAAACTTTTCAGATATATATTTTTTAGGAATGAAAGAAGTAAATAATAGTTTTGCAGATTCAATAATTAAAAGCAATGAAATATTAAACATAGTAGGAAAAGTAATACCAGTGACACTAGACGAAATGAATATAACAGCAGAACTTGAAAATGGATATGTAGTCACAGAAAAATCAAAAATACCAGAAATAACATATGAAAAAGTCACAAAAATCAATAGAATATATCTAAACCCATCAAATTGCAAGCCAGCACCAGGAGTAATAGAAGCAATAAAAAATGCAGATTGTATAATAATAGGTCCTGGAAGTCTATATACAAATGTTATACCAAACCTTTTAGTAAATGGTGTAGCAAAAGCAATAAAAGAATCAATTGCAATAAAAGTATATGTAAGTAATATAATGACAGAACCAGGTCAAACAGATAATTATGGTGTATCAGAACACTTGCAAGCAATAATTGATCATTGTGGAAAAGGAGTTATTGACTATTGTATTTATGATACAGGTGAAATAGTTCCAGAAATCATAAAAAAATATAATATTGAAGGTCAAGATTTAGTAGAGCAAAATATAGACAAAATAAAAGGAATAAGATTCTTAAGAAGGAATTTAGCAACTGTATCAGACGGATATATAAGGCATGACCCAAATTTGGTTGCATCATCAATAATCGAACTAATTTGTGATGACTTAAAATATCAAGATAAACAAAATGATCCACAATATTTGATGTTAAATAATAAATTAAAAGAAGATAAAAGAATACAAAAAATCAAGAAAAAAATGAAAAGTGAAGAAAATAAGCAATCAAAATCATCAAATAAGAATAAACCAGAAAATAAGAAACGAACAAAAAGCAAATTTAGTGCAAAATATAGTGACAGAATTGAATCAATAAAAATGGCAGATGAAAAAATGAAGCAAAAAAGCATGCAAAGAAAAAAAGCATCAAATACACAGAAAAATAAAAAAAGTAAAGAAGAAATAAGAAATGAAATGTTAAAAGAACTTAAAAAAAGCAAATTAAATAGGAAAAAGTAGAAAACAAAGTAATATATGACGGAAGTACACAAAGAATAAATTAAAAATAAAAAATTATAGGAGAAAAAAGAATGAAAGTTACCAAGGAAAATTTAAATTTAGAAAAAGGTTTGCAAAGAGAATGGTTAATTACAAATGGCTTAGGAGGATTTGCAAGTTCTACAATTATAGGAGTAAACACAAGAAAATATCATGGTTTACTTATTGCACCATTAACCCCACCTGCAAGAAGATATTTAATATTATCAAAGGTCGATGAAAGCATCACAATAGGAAACCAAAGCTATGACTTGTATTCAAATATAGGAGACAACTTTATATCAAAAGGTTTTGAATACCAAGAAAGCTTTGAATTTGACTGTGTGCCAACATATACATACAAAGTAAAAAACACAACTATCCAAAAAACAATATGTATGGAATATGGAAAAAATACAGTTTGTATTAGATATAAAGTAGAAAATGGAATGGATTACGCAAAACTGCTCTTAGCACCAATAATCAATTTTAGAGATTTCCATTCAATGAGTACAAATTGGAATTTTAACTTAAAACAAAATATAAATAAAACAAAAGTAAAAGTAATTTTAAACTCAAATAGCCAAACACCAATTTATATGCATTTATCAGAAGGAAAATATATAGAACATCAAAACGATATTTTTAAAAATATGTTCTATATAGAAGAACAAAAAAGAGGTTTTTACCCAGAAGAAAACCATTGTGTCCCAGGAGTATTTGAAGTTAAAATTGCACCAAATGAAAACAAAGAAATTACATTTGTATGTTCATTTGAAGACAATATTGATGAAATTGATGCTAAAACTATAATTGAAAAAGAAAAACAAAGAAAAAGTAAAATAATTAATAAAACAGAATTATTAGATGAAAAAATAGACTTATCAAAAAATGGTATAATACCAGAAAAAAGTTCTAAAATCCTAGCAAAAAGCAAAATAAACTCATCAAATAATATATTATTTGATGATAGCATAGAAAAAAAATCAGCAAAGAGCAATATAAATTTATCAAAAAATGATATATTATCAGATGACAACATAGAAAAAACAAGGAAAGAACTTCTAAAAGCTCTTATTAATTCATCAGATGATTTTATTGCATATAGACCATCATTTAGACTTCACACCATAATTGCAGGTTACCACTGGTTTTTAGACTGGGGAAGAGACTCATTAATATCATTAGAAGGATTGCTCTTAAAAACTAAAAGATATGATATAGCAAAAGAAATACTAGAAACCATGATGAGAGACATAAAATATGGACTAGTACCAAATGGATATTCAGGATTTGACAATAGACCATTATACAATAGTGTAGATGCATCACTACTTTTAATAGAGCAAATAAAAAAATATTTAACTTACACAGACGACTACGACTATGTAGAAGAAATATACCCAAAACTAGAAAACATAATTGAAAACTACATAACAGGAATAGATGTTGACAATAATAACATATATTTAGACACAGACTTTTTACTAGTATCAGGAACAGAAAACACACAAAATACTTGGATGGATGCAAAAATCGGAAATTATGCAGTAACCCCAAGAAACGGAAAAGCAGTAGAAGTAAATAGCATGTGGTATAATGCATTAATGATAATGAGTGAATTATCATTAAGATTTGGAAAAATAATACAATCAAGAAAATATAAACAATTAGCAAAAAAATGCAAAATGTCATTTGAAGAAAAATTTTACAATAAAAAAAGAAAATGTTTATATGACGTTCTAGGAGACAGCAAAATAAGACCAAATCAACTATTTGCCTTAAGCCTAACATACCCAATAATAGATCCAAGTTCAGACATCGCAAAAGAAATATTGAGCACTGTAGAAAAGAAGTTATTAAATGACTATGGCTTAAAAACATTAGCAAAGGGAGAAGACAATTACGTAGAAATATATGAAGGAGACCCTAAAAAAAGAGATATGAGTTACCACCAAGGAATAACTTGGGTTTGGTTACTTGGAGTGTATTATGATACATTAAAAAATATTGAAAAAGCAACTAAGAAGAAAAAAGAAAAACAAGAACTAGAAGAGAAACTAAAAAAATTTAAAATAAATACAATAAAAGTATTTAGCAAAGAAATAAACGAAAGAGGTTGTATAGGAAGCATTTCAGAAATGTATGACTCAGCAAAACCATTCGAACCTAAAGGAGCTGTAGCACAAGCTTGGAGTGTTGCGGAAATTATAAGGATGATAACATAAATGAGGGGGAATATTCTGAATATACGAATTGAATTACCTAAGATATATAAGGAAAAAAGAAATAAAGAAGACAAATTATTAGAGTGGTTATATTTCTTAGAGAATCCAAAATCAGAAGAGGTGAAAAAGATAATGGATGAAAATGAAGGAGTAAAAAAAGCAAAAGAAAAGCTAGAAGAAATAAGTCAAGATGAAGTAATGCAAAGAATAAACGATTGGAAAGTAATGGGAGAATATCAAGAATTTACAAAAGAGAAAAGAGCGAGAGAAGAAGGACAAAAGATTGGAGAAGAAAAGAAACAAAAAGAAATAGCAAAAAATATGAAAGCTAAAGGAATGCAAGTAAAAGAAATAGAAGAAATAACAGGGTTAACAAAAAGTGAAATAGAAAAATTATAGGAATATTATTAGAATTTAATAAAAAGTAAAATAATCTTAGATTTAAGTGTATAATATGTCTAAGATTATTTTGATATTTATAATTATCTACAAGGGACGTTCTTTAGATTCTAGATGAATGGGATTTTGTGCGGACTTTTAAAATTATTGTCGTTTTTGATGGTGTTAAAATAATATGATTATACCAAATTCTTAATTTGAAAAAGCTTTAAATTTTCATAAATAAATTGCTAATTTGAGTAATAAATTTTCGATGATTTGTAAATAATATAGAAAAAATTAATTAATCTAGAAAATTAATGATATTTTAATATTAATTAAATATATAGCATTTTAAATAAAAAAAGTCAATATATTATGAATGGATATTATTATTTTAAAATTAAAAAAATATTAATAATTCTAGTGAAAAATCTTTACTCAGTAGCAAAGTATAAATTTGTAATTTTAATTAATTTTCTAGCTTAATTATAAAATTAGTATAATTCAAACAAAAATATCATTCAATATGATAAAAAATAATGGACAGGAAGTAAAAAATATGATATTTTATTAAATGAAATTAATAAAAAATAATATTGGAGGAAAAAATGGAAAAATTAAGAATTGGGAGAGAAACGAAAGAAAAAACAAAAGGTAAAAGAGGGATTACTTTGGTGGCGTTGGTAATTACAATTGTAGTTTTACTAATCCTTGCAGGAGTAGCAATAGCGACACTAACTGGGGAAAATGGAATTTTAACTAGAGCTAGTGAAAGTAAGAATAAAACAGAAAAAACACAGGAAAAAGAAGGACTTGAACTGGCTGCAACGTCTAGCAAGATGGAGGATCTTGATACATTTAAAATAACAAAAGAAAGTCTAGAAAATTCAATAAAAGATCAGTTTGGAAAAAATAAAGACTTCACAGTTACAGATAATTGTGATGGAAGTTTTATAGTAAATATGAATGATACTAAAAGAATGTATTATGTAGATGAAAAACAAGTAATATCAGAAGAAAATATGTTAAAAATAAGTACAGTAGATGAATTGAAGAATTTTAGAGATAAGGTAAATGAAGGAAATAGTTATAATGGCTGGTATATATATTTAGTAAATGATATAACTTTAGATATAAATGAACTATGGGTACCTATAGGATTATATCTAAATGAAAATTCATCACCTGATAATGAATCAAATATTCCTTTTAGTGGGATATTTGATGGCAAAAATCATAATGTAGATGGAATTTATATAAATACAACCAATAAAGTACAAGGGCTGTTTGGTCTCATAGATAGTGGAAAAGTTATTAATTTAAATATAGGTGAAAATTGCAACATAACTGGTGGAAGTGCAACAGCAGCAATTGTTGGATATGCTTATAATAATAGTGTAATAAGCAATTGCTCTAATAATGCAAACATAAATTCAACATATGGTGCTGGAATTGTAGGATGTGCATATGTTAATACAATTATAACAAATGGCCATAATGAAGGTAGAATAAATGGAACAAGTGAATTTACAGGAGGAGTGGCAGGATATGTTGCTCAAGATTCTAATATAAAAGAATGTTATAATATAGGAGAAGTTACAGGAACTATGCATGTAGGAGGAGTAGTTGGTAGTGTTAACCTAAATTCAAATGCAGTAAATTGTTATAATACAGGAATTGTTAATGGTGAAAATATGGTAGGAGGTATAACAGGATATTTAGGAGAAAAATCAGCTATAAATAATTGTTATACAACTGGAGATGTAGAGGCACAATACTATGTAGGTGGAATATGTGGATATAATTCTGTAAATACTTTAATAAGTCAATGTTACAATGCAGGAGACATAAAAGCGATAGGTCAGAATGAAAATGGCAATTCTAATATTGGCGGATTAGTTGGAATGAATGAATCCAATATTATGAATTGCTATAATACAGGTGCAGTAACAGGTTTATATGAATGTGTTGGAGGATTAATAGGACTAAATAGAGGAACATTAGAAAATAGCTATAATGTTGGAAATGTTAATGGAGAAATAGAGAAAAAAGGAAGTTTAGTTGGAAATAATAATGAATTTTATTATGCAGAAACAGATACAACATATATTGGAAAGATTTATAATTCATATTCTCTAGAAAACGTAACAACAGATTTATGCGGAGTCAACAATTCTATAATAGGAAATGAGTGTTCTTTTAAAACAAGTTTAGAATTACAAAGTTTATATGTAACATTAGGAAATAGTTTTAAAGAAGACACAAATAATATAAATAATAGATACCCTATACTATATTGGCAATGATTGATTTAGACAGGATTTTCCTGTCTTTTGTAATAAGAGGAAGTTTTTAAAAATCTGTATATAATATTAGAGCTGATAAGAAAAAATAATTAGAAATTCTCAAGAAGATGTGGACATGTGAGTTTTTGTCATTAATTTTAAAGTAGCTCTATTGTAAATAGTATAATTTTATGTAGGAAAATGACAAATGAAAATGTCATTTTTCTACATATTTTAATTTTAAAACAAATTATAACATACTGACCACCTATACCAATTGAAAAATTATTTCAAAAAATATATAATTAACCAAATAATTTAACTCAAAAAAATAATAAAACTTGAAACAAAAACAAGGAGGATATAAATGTTAAAAAAAGTATTAATAGCAAACAGAGGTGAAATAGCAGTAAGAATCATCAGAGCTTGCAGAGAAATGGGAATCAGAACAGTTGCAATATATTCAGAAGCAGACAAAAATGCTTTGCACACAACTCTTGCAGATGAAGCAATATGTATAGGACCTGCACCATCTAATAAAAGTTATTTAAATGTAAAAGCAATACTAGAAGCAGCATGCTTAACAGGAGCAGATAGTATACACCCAGGCTATGGATTTTTATCAGAAAATCCAAGTTTTGCAAAAATGTGTGAAGAAATGGGGCTAAAATTTATAGGTCCAAATCACAAATTAATCGAACTACTTGGAAACAAATCAATGGCAAAAGAAACAATGAAAAAAGCAGGAGTACCAGTAGTTCCAGGTTCAGATGGACTAATAAAATCAAAAGAAGAAGCAGTAGCAATTGCCGAAAACATAAAATACCCAGTACTACTTAAAGCATCAAGTGGAGGCGGAGGAAGAGGAATAAGAATCGCCTACACAAAAGAAGAATTAGAAAGAGCATATGATTTAGTAAAACAAGAAGCTAAAATATCATTTAATGATGACAGTATCTACCTAGAAAAATTTGTAGAAAACCCAAGACATGTAGAAATACAAATACTAGCAGATGAAAAAGGAAATTGTGTATATCTAGGAGAAAGAGATTGTTCAGTGCAAAGAAGAAACCAAAAAATTATAGAAGAAACTCCAAGTGAAATTTTAGATGACAAAACAAGAAAACAAATGGGAGAAGTTGCAGTAAAAGCAGCAAAAGAAATAGGTTATACAAATGCCGGAACAATAGAATTTTTAGTAGATAAAAACAAAGACTTTTACTTTATGGAAATGAACACAAGAGTCCAAGTAGAACATCCAGTAACAGAAATGGTAACAGGTATAGATATAATAAAAGAACAAATAAAAATAGCAAGTGACGAAAAATTAAGCTTAATGCAAAAAGACATAAAAATAGATGGTCACAGTATGGAAGCAAGAATAAATGCAGAAAACCCAGACAAAAACTTTATGCCTTGCCCAGGAACAATAACAGGATTGCACTTACCAGGAGGAAATGGTATAAGAGTAGACACAGCAATCTATGCAGGATACACAGTACCACCAACATATGACTCAATGCTAGCTAAAATAATAGTACACGGAAAAACAAGAGAAGAGTCAATAGCAAAACTAAAAAGTGCTGTAGCAGAACTAGTAATAGAAGGAATACAAACAAACACAGACTTTATTCTAAAAATACTAAACAATGAAAACTTTAAAAAGAATAATTATGATACATCTTTTATACAAAAAGAAAACTTATAAGAATAAGTATAATTAATCTTTTAAATAAAAAGAGAACTTATAAGAATAAATGTAATTAATCTTTTAAACAAAAAGAGAACTTATAAGAATAAATGTAATTAATCTTTTAAACAAAAAGAGAACTTATAAGAATAAGTATAATTAATCGTATAAACAAAAAAGAACACTTATAAAAATAATTATAATACATAATATATAAAAGAATAATATCTATAAAATATTAAAAATGATCATTTATTAAATAAAAGTAAGGAGAGAAAAAAATTGATAATAGACAAAGTAAAAAAAATAAATGATAAAGAAGAAAAAAGAACAAAAAATGTAGAAGCACAAGACATGATGATAGGCAAATGGGTAAAATGTGACAGATGCAAAGAAATAATATACAAAGAAGATCTTCACAAAAACTTAAGTGTATGCCCAAACTGTGGCAAGCACTTTAGATTATCATCAAGAAGAAGAATAAAGCAAATAGCAGATGAAGGAACATTTGTTGAAATAGGAGCAGACATATTAACAAAAGACCCATTAAACTTTGAAGGATACCTAAAAAAAGTAGAAATATTAAAAGAAAAAACCAAAATAGAAGAAGCAGTAAAATGTGGCATCTGTGAAATAGAAGGAAAAAAAGTCGTTCTAGGAGTTATGGATGGAAACTTTCTAATGGGAAGTATGGGGTCAGCCGTAGGAGAAAGAATAACTCTAGCAGTAGAAACAGCAATAAAAGAAAAACTACCACTTATACTATTTTGTGTATCAGGAGGAGCCAGAATGCAAGAAGGAATAATCTCACTAATGCAAATGGCAAAAACATCAGCTGCAATAGAAAGGCTAAACCAAGCAGGCTTATTATACATATCAGTACTAACAGACCCAACAACAGGAGGAGTAACAGCAAGCTTTGCAAGCCTAGGAGAAATAATCCTTGCAGAACCAGATGCACTAATAGGATTTGCAGGACCAAGAGTAATAGAACAAACAATAAAACAAAAATTGCCAGAAGGATTTCAATCATCAGAATTCCTATTAGAACACGGTTTCATAGACAAAATAGTAGAAAGAAAAGACCTAAAAAGCACAATATCAAAAATTCTAGAAATAACAGGATAGACCGGGATAAAGGGACGGACCTTAAAATCCCGTCTAGCCGGGATTTTAGGGACGGACTTTAGAAAAAAGTTTAAAAACTTTAACAAAATCTTTAAAGTTTGATTATTTCAATGGTTTATAGGTAAAACCACAAAACCTAAATACATAGATAAGGAATGAATAAAATGTCTAAAAAAACATTATCAGCATGGGATAAAGTATTACTTGCAAGAAGTGCATCAAGACCAAAATCATCTGATTACATAGATGAAATATTTACAAATTTCATAGACTTTAGTGGAGATAGATGTTTTGGCGATGATAAATCTATAATTACGGGAATCGCAATGCTTGAAGATATACCAGTAACAATAGTTGCACAGCAAAAAGGAAAAACTGCCAAAGAAAACATAGAAAGAAATTTTGGTATGACAAACCCAGAAGGATACAGAAAAGCATTAAGACAAATGAAACAAGCAGAAAAATTTAATAGGCCAATCATAACTTTTATTGATACACCAGGAGCTTACCCTGGTATAGGAGCAGAAGAAAGAGGACAAGGAGAGGCAATAGCAAGAAACTTAATGGAAATGTCAGCATTAAAAGTTCCAATAATTTGTATAGTAATAGGGGAAGGCTCAAGCGGAGGAGCATTAGGAATAGGTGTAGGAGATAAAATAGTAATGCTTGAAAATGCAGTATATTCAATTTTATCACCTGAAGGTTTTGCAAGTATTTTATATAAAGATTCAAGTAAAGCAAAAGAAGCGGCAGAGAATATGAAAATAACCGCAAAGGACTTAAAAAAATTAGACATAATAGATGAAATAATAAAAGAACCATCAGAAGGAATAGAAGAAAACTTTGATGAAGTTACAGAAGAAATAAAAAATTATTTAATTAAGAATTTGAAAAAACTATTAAAAATGGATAAACAAAAACTGCTAGAAAAAAGGTATGAAAAATATAGAAAAATAGGGCAATAAATGAAAAAGGTCCCCAAATGGGCAGTTTTTCAATCGCACAAAAACACTAAGGATAGAAAAATATCCCCAAAAGGGATAGTCCCCGTATGGGACAAAAAATAAAAAAATGTTCCCAATTGGGCGATTTACCAAAAGGGACAAAATAATAAGGAGGAATTTTAAAATGATATTACAAGGAAAAAAAGTAGTAATTATGGGAGTAAGAAACAAATGGAGTATTGCTTGGGGAGCTGCACAATCAGCATATAATCAAGGTGCAGAAGTTATATGTACTTGTTCACAAGATAGTGTAGAAAAAGTAAAAGAACTAGTAAAAGAATTGCCAGGTGCATCAGTATATGTTTGCAATAATGTTAGTATTGATGAAGATATAAGCAATTGCCTAGATGAAATTAAAAAAGACCATGGAAAAATAGATGGAATATTACATGCAATAGCACATGCAAATACAGAAGATTTAAGAAATGACTTCATTTTAACATCAAGAGATGGATATGCACATGCACAAGATGTTAGCAGTTATTCATTAATTGCAATTGTTAGAATGGCAAAAGAAAAAGATATGTTAAATGAAGGTGCAAGTATTGTTGCATATACATATTATGGTTCAGAAAAAGCAATAGAAGGATATAATGTAATGGGAGTTGCAAAAGCAGCTTTAGAGGCAAGTATAAGATATCTAGCTGTTGATTTAGGAAAAATTGGTTGCCGTATAAATGGAATTTCAGCAGGTCCAATAAAAACATTATCAGCAAAAGGTATAAAAGATTTTGGAAGTATTTTAACAGTAGTAGAAGAAAAAGCACCATTACATAGAAATGTTACTATAAATCAAGTAGGAGATAGTACAGCATTCTTGTTTAGTGATATGTCAAGTGCTATAACAGGGGAAATAATACATGTTGATAGTGGGTATAATATAGTTGGAGTTTAGTATAATAAAATTTAATATATGGCTAATTAAGACCTGGTCACGATTAACCAAAAATGGTTAACTGTGACCAGGTCATTATTGACTATAATAAATAAAAAGCCCAAAGCAAACATTTATAAGTGTTTAGCCAAGGGCTTTTATTTAAGTTAAATATTTATAATTAGAGTATTTGTAATCACCGAAATATAAACTAAGTAATATATGTAATTAAGCAAAAAAATTAATTAAATTAATGAATACATTAAACATATAGCATTAAACGCAAAAATTGTCAATAAATGAAAAATGTTTTTTATAAAAATGTAGTAAAATCCAAGACACAAAAAACCTCTAAAATCTAGTAATATAAAGCAATTAACGATTTTTGAAAATATAATTAAGTTTTTTGCTTAATTATAAAATATAAAATCCAAAATAAAAGACAGCAAAAAAAGAAAAATAAAAAAATAGGAGGAAAAGAAAAAATGAAAAACAAAAGACTACAAAACGAGATAGGAATCACACTAATCGCACTAGTAATAACAGTAATAGTATTACTAATTTTAGCAGGGGTTGCAATAGCAACACTAACCGGACCAAATGGAATACTAGAAAACGCAACAAAGGCCAAAGAAGAATCAAACCAAAACACACTATTAGAAGAAGTAAAAATAGCATTATCAGACAAACTAATAGACGATTACACATCAAACGGAAAAACAACAGAAGAAGCCCTAAACGAAGTAGCAGGAGCAACAGTAACAAAAAATGAAAGCGTAGGAGATATGTACTATGTAGAAAGAGATGACGTAGTAGTAACAGTATATGAAGATGGAACAGTGTTAGAAGGAAGAGTAGATGTATGGGATGGAATATCATCAGAGGTCCCAGAAATAGATGAAGAATTTAACTGGCATATATATAATACAGCACAAATGAATTTTTTTGCAAGGTATTGTAATGGGGAAGTAGACGATGCAGAAAAACAAAGTGTAGGGATAACAGAAGAAAAAGAAATAACAGAAGAAACAACAGTATATCTAGAAAATAATTTAGATATGGGAGCAAGGCAGGAAGAGGGGGTATTAACTTTAGGTACAGAGTGGAAGACTATAATGACTTGTTCTGGGACTTTTGAAGGAAATAATAATACTATTTTTGGAATATATATAAATAATACAACTGAAGCGGGAATATATGGATTATTTGGTATGAGTGGTAACACTATTCAAAATTTAACAATTCAAAATAGCTATATAGAAGGGTGTACTATTGCTGGAAATATATTTTCTGCAGTTGGTGCTATAGTAGGAATTAATGTAGGAGAAGTAAAAAATTGTAATAATGTTAACACAATAGTAAAAAGTGAAAATGGAAATGTTGGAGGAATAGTTGGTGTTTCAGATGCTTCAGTAGAAAATTGTACAAATTCAGGAGAAGTCATATCAAAAAATGGTATGTTGGTTGGCGGAATAATAGGTACAACATATACTGGTATAAATGGTTATAATGTAACTAATTGTGTTAATACTGGAAATGTATCAGGAAGTGACAATGTAGGAGGAATAGTAGGTCAATTGTATCCAAATACTAATATATCAAACTGTTCAAATACAGGAAACATAACATCCACAAAAACAGATACAGATGCAAATAATGTCGGAGGAATAGCAGGTTCAATAGGAACAGACTGTGAAGCAAATATAACAAACTGCTACAACGAAGGAGAAGTACAAACAGTACAAGGAATATCCGGAGGAATAGTAGGTTGGACATCACAAACAGGAACATCAGGAAGAATAGAAAATAACTACAATAAAGGAAAAATAAGCGGAGAAAACCAAGTCGGAGGAATAATAGGAAGAAATGCAGAAACATTTGACATAACCAACTGCTATAACAAAGGACAAGTAGAAGGAACAACAAACATAGGAGCAGTAATAGGAAGACAAGAAGCAAATACTGATAAATTAAGTAACCTATACTATTTAAATACACTAAATGTAAAAGCAATAAACAATCAAGACTATATAGAAAAAAGTATAAAAGGAGTAGAAGACAATTTAAATAGTTATGAAGAATTTATAGAATGGCTAAAAACCCAATAACCAAAATAGCAAAAAATAAAAAGGCACATAAATTAATCATTCAAAGACCTGTCCCAAATTAACCAAAAATGGTCACGAGGGACCTGTCCCAGAATAACCAAAATAACAAAAAGAAATTCAAACTTGACCACCCATTCTAATAGAAAAAAATCCAAAAATAGTATATAAATATATAGAATAAAATATGTGAGGTAATATATGAAAAATATAAAAATAATAGCAACCGGAAAATACTTACCACAAAACAAGGTAACAAATAAAGAACTAGAAGAAAAGCTAAATCTAGAAGAAAACTTCATAGAAAAAAGAACAGGAATAAAAGAAAGATATTATGCCAAAGAAGAAACAATAGAAAGTTTAGCCATAAATTCAACAAAAAACTTATTTGAAAAAAAGCAAAATTCAAAAGAATTAATGGAAAATATAGACTTAATAATAGTTGCAACAACAACTCCAATGACATATATGCCAGGAATATCTAATTATATACAAAAAGAATTTAGCATAAAAGACGCAAACTGTATAGATATACTTGCAGGATGTAATGGATATATAGCAGCATTTGATATAGCAAGTACATATATATTAGCTGGCAAAGTAAAAAAAGCATTAATTATAGGAGTAGATAAACTATCATCATATACAGATGAAACAGATATAAATACATCTATAATATTATCAGATGGAGCAGGGGCAACATTAATAGAAGGTGAAGAATTAAATAGTGAAAACAACCAAAATAATTTAAATGCAAACATACAATCAAACATAAAATCAAACATAAAATCTGACTCAACTAATTGCGAAATTCTAAAATGTGAAAAAGAAAATAAAATATATATGAATGGAAAAGAAATATATAAATATGCAGTAACAGAAACAGTAAAAAACATAGAAGAATTACTTCAAAATGCAAATGAAAAAATAGAAAATATAAAATACATTCTGCCACACCAATCAAATAAAAAGATTATTAAATCAATAGCAAATAGATTAAAAGTGCAAGAGCAAAAGATGTATATAAACATAGAAAATGTAGGCAACACATTTTGTGCAAGTATACCAATAGCACTAGATGAACTAATAGAAGAAAATAAAATAAATAAAGGTGATAAAATAATCTTACTTGGATATGGAGGAGGTTTAAATACAGGAAGTATATTGTTACAAATGTAATTAAATATATAAACAGAATATAAGCCAAAAATAAAACAAATAGTAAAGGAGTAAACAAAAAAATGAAAAGAGCATTTTTATTTCCAGGTCAAGGAGCACAAAACGTAGGAATGGGAAAAGACATATATGAAAAATATGATGAAGCAAAAGAAGTATATGAAATGGCAAGTAAAATATCAGGAATGGATATAAAGAAAATATGTTTTGAAGGACCAGAAGAAGAACTAAACAAAACACAAAATACACAACTTGCAATACTTGTAACAAGTCTTGCAATACTAAAAGTACTAGAAAAAAACAATATAACAGCAGAATATGCAGCAGGACTAAGCTTAGGAGAATATAGTGCATTAATATATGCAAAAATGTTAGACTTTGAAGAAGGAATAAACCTAATAAAAAAACGTGGATATTATATGGGAAATTTACTTCCAAAAGAAGAATACGAAATGGCAGCAGTAATAGGACTTGAACCAGAAAAAATAGAAAAAATATGTACTGAAATCTCAAACACAGGAAAATTTATAGTACCAGCAAACTACAACTGCAGTATCCAAACAGCAATATCAGGAGAAGCAAAAGCAATAGAAGAAGCAACTGAAAAGTTAAAAGAAGCAGGAGCAAAAAAAGTAATAAAACTAAAAACAAGTGGACCATTCCATACAATAAAATTAATAGATGCAAAAAAAGCATATGAAAAAGAGCTAGAAAATGTTACATTCAAAATAGGAGAAGTAAAAGTAATAAAAAATATAGACGGAAAAATATACGACAAAAATGACAATATAAAAGAAATTCTAGCAAACCACATAATAAGCCCTGTAAGATTTGACAAAACAATAAAACTAATGCAAGAAGAGCAAGTAGAAGAATATGTAGAAATAGGACCAGGAAAAACTCTAACAGGTTTTGTAAAAAAAGAAAACAAAGAAGCGAAAACATATAATATAAACAGTTTGGAAAGTTTAGAAAATTTCTTAGCAGAACACAAAAACTAAAAAAAGAAAGGAAAGTGAGATTATGGAAGAACAAAAAACAGTATTTGTAACAGGAGGATCAAGAGGAATAGGAAAAGAGGTAGCATTAAAATTCGCAGACCATGGATACAATGTAGTAATAAATTATGTATCAGACAAAACAGATGTAGAAAGCTTGCAAAAAGAATTTGAAGAAAAAAATGTAGAAGCTCTAATATTAAAAGCAGATGTAACAGACATAGAAGGAATACAAAATGTAGTAGAAAAAGCAATAGAAAAATTCGGCAAAATAGATGTATTAGTTAACAATGCAGGAATAACAAGAGATAACTTATTAATCAGAATGACAGAAGAAGAATTTGACAAAGTAATAGAAATAAACCTAAAAGGAACATATATAGTTACAAAACAAGTTGTAAAATATATGATGAAAAAAAGAAGTGGAAGTATAATAAACCTATCAAGTGTTGTTGGAGTTGCAGGAAATGCAGGTCAAGCAAATTATTCAGCATCAAAAGCAGGTATAATAGGATTTACAAAAAGTATAGCAAAAGAGTTAGCTTCAAGAAACATAAGAGTAAATGCTGTAGCACCAGGGTTTATTGAAACAGATATGACAAAAGTATTATCAGATGCAGTAAAAGAAAATATTCATAATCAAATACCATTAAAAAGAATGGGTAGCCCTAAAGAAGTTGCAAATTTAATATACTTCTTAGGAACAGAAGAAAGCTCATACATAACAGGCCAAGTAATCAATGTAGATGGCGGTATGGTAATGTAGTAAATAAAAAATGTATAAAATTTTATTTAAAACAACTTAATTGAAAGGAAGAATTTAAATGGAAAGAAGAGTAGTAATAACAGGACTTGGAGCAATAACTCCTATAGGAAATAATGCAAAAGACTTTTGGGAAGGAATAAAATCAGGAGAATGTGGAATTGACTATATAAAAGCTTTTGATGCATCAAATTTTAAAGTAAAAATAGCAGCAGAAATAAAAGGATACAACCCAGAAGACTACTTTGACAAAAGAGAAGCAAAAAGATTAGACAAATTTTCACAATATGCAATAATTGCATCAAAAGAAGCTTGGGAAGATAGCAAGCTAGACAAAGAAAAAGAAAATATGGAAAGAGTAGGAATAATTATAGGATCTGGAATTGGCGGAATAGAAACAATAGAAATAGAAAACCAAAAATGTTTTACAAAAGGACCAGATAGAGTATCTCCAATGTATATACCAATGGGAATTTCAAATATGGCAACAGGAAATGTTGCAATAGAATTAGGAGCAAAGGGAGAATCTGTAGCAATGGTTACAGCATGTGCTTCAGGAACTCACTGTATAGGTGAAGCATTTAGAATGATAAGGCATGGCTACCAAGATGTAATTGTTGCAGGAGGAACAGAAGCACCAATTACACCACTTGGAATTGCAGGTTTTACAAATATAAAAGCATTAACAAAATCAGAAGATAGATTAAGAGCAAGTATCCCATTTGACAAAGAAAGAAGCGGATTTGTTATGGGAGAAGGAGCAGGAGTTGTAATTCTAGAAGAACTAGAACATGCTAAAGCAAGAGGAGCAAAAATATATGCTGAAATGGTTGGGTATGCAGCAACTTCAGATGCATATCACATAACATCACCAGCACCAGGAGGAGAAGGTGGAGCAAGAGCAATGAGTCTTGCAATGCAAGATGCTGGAGCAAAACCAGAAGAAATTACTTACATAAATGCCCATGGAACATCTACACACTTAAATGACTCTTGTGAGACACAAGCAATAAAAACAGCGTTAGGTGAAGCATCAAAAACAGTAATGGTAAGCTCTACAAAAGGACATACAGGACACTTACTTGGAGCAGCAGGAGGAGTAGAAGCAATAGTATGTGCTAAAGCAATAGATGAAGGCTTTGTACCAGCAACAATAAACTACAAAGTACCAGATGAAGAGTGTGACCTAGATGTAGTACCAAATGAAGGAAGAAAAGTAGATGTAAAATATGCAATGTCAAATTCTTTAGGTTTCGGAGGACATAATGCAACAATTCTATTAAAAAAATTTGACAAATAAAAATTTATATTATACTATTATAAAAGAAAAATATAAAAAATAAAAAACAAGAAAGCAAAAGTGAAAAACACAAAAATAAGGAATTAAAAATGGTAGTAATCAAAAAATTATATATTTTTCTTATTTACAACAAATTATCTAAAGCAAAGTATTGAAAGGAGCAAAGCAATGGATTACAAAGATATAAAAAAGTTAATGGATGATATGGGAAACTCAAAACTTGATTCTTTAGAAATAGAATTTCCAGAAGGCGTAAAAATAAGTATGAAAAAAAATACAAACAAAGAAGTGATAATCGCAAGTAAAGCAGATGTTATTGAAGGATCTGCACCTATGACAGTACCTGTAGTAAAAGAAAAACAAGAAAGTAGTTTAGTAAAAGTAGAAAAAAATGAACCAAACGAAAATAAGGTAGAAGCAAACAAAGAAGAAAACCTAAAAATTATAAAATCACCAATGGTTGGAACATTTTATGCAAGTTCAGCACCAAATAAACCACCTTTTGTAAAAGTAGGAGATAAAATACACAAAGGGCAAGTAGTATGTATTGTAGAAGCAATGAAATTAATGAATGAAATTGAATCAGAATATGATGGTGAAGTTGTAGAAATATGTGTAAATAATGAAGACGTTGTAGAATATGGTAAACCATTAATAAAACTTAAATAATAGACAGCTCTAAGGAATTTTAAGAATCAACTTAAAATTCCTTAAAGGCTTTATACAAAAAATAGAAAGGAGAAAAGAAATGTTAAACAAAGAAGAAATAAAAAAAATAATTCCACAAAGAGACCCATTCTTAATGATTGACAGAGTAGAAGACTATATACCAGGTCAAAGTTGCACAGCATATAAAGATGTAAAAGAAACAGAATATTACTTCAAAGGTCACTTTCCAGGAAACCCAATAATGCCAGGAGTATTAATAGTTGAATCATTAGCACAAACAGGAGCAGTTGCAATACTTTCAATGGAAGAAAACAAAGGAAAAAATGCTCTATTTGGAGGAATTGACAAATTAAGATTTAAAAAGCAAGTAGTTCCTGGAGATACATTAAAACTAGAAGTAAAAATCATAAAAAGAAAAGGTCCAATTGGTATAGGAGAGGCAATAGCAACTGTAGATGGCAAGGTAGCTGCAAAAGGAGAATTAACATTTGCAGTTGTATAAAAATAAAAATAAAGGGTGGATATGTTATGAAAGAAAATAAAGTTAATGAAATAAACCAAAGTAAAGGAAAAAAGAAAGTATATATTATAATATTAATAATAGCTGTTATTGCAATTATAGCATTAATACTAGTTCCAAGAATAATTGACATGAATCAAAAAACTACATTAATACAAGAAGTTGCAGATCTAACAAATAAAACCATTGGTGAAGATGATTTTAATACTGAAATTAAAACATCAGGAAATTATGCAACAGTAGAAGAAACAATAAAAAATTATATGCAAGAATATTCAGACACAGTTAAATCAATTCTAGACGAAACAAAAAAAGTCGAAGATTTTAGTGGTACAACTGAAAAATCTGAATTAGAAGGAAAAATACAAGAAATAAATACAATAAAAACAAATCTTGAAAATGAAATAAATAAACTAGTCGAAATGACAGATGAAAGCTATATAGAAAGCAAAATAGACGAAAAAAATCTAAGCACAAAATATACAGATTTGTATAAAGAAATAATGATAAGTGATCTATCTTCTGAGCTTAAAGATATTCAAATTGATATGCAATCACAAAAAAATAGATTAACTGAATGGTTTGATGAAGTTATAAGAGCATACCAATATTTATTAGATAATCAAGACAGCTGGGAAAGTAATGATGGGCAAATTTTATTTTATGATTATGAAAAATTAGATGAATATAATAGCATAGTTGAAGGATTACAGCAAAAAGCACAAGAAATAACAACACAAAACGAATAAATTTATGGTTAGATATTTTAGAAAGAAAATTATTTTATATAATTATGTTATAGAATAATTTTCTTTTAACTGTTATATTGATTATCATTTCAAATTATGCTAATATTAAAACATACTTTAAAAGTTAAAATTTCATAACTAAAAAATTAGTAATTCAAACTATATATAGGAGAGTGCGAATGTTACAAATAAAAAATATCCATAAAGAATATAAAACAGGCAAT
Source organism: uncultured Clostridia bacterium (assembly GCA_944386775.1). Classification (GTDB taxonomy): domain Bacteria; phylum Bacillota; class Clostridia; order TANB77; family CAG-508; genus CAG-269. Next base: position 35,643 of record CALXCJ010000002.1, on the reverse strand, counting down.
TTGATCCAAAAAGCCCTAGACAATGTAAGCCTAAACTTAAGAAAAAACGAATTTGTTGCAATTCTTGGACCAAGTGGATCTGGAAAAACAACACTTCTAAACATTATTGGAGGTCTAGACCGTTATGATAGTGGAGACCTAATAATTAACGGAATTTCTACCAAAAAATATAAAGATAGAGACTGGGATTCTTACCGTAACCATACAATTGGCTTTGTATTCCAGAGTTATAACCTAATACCACATCAAACAATACTTGCAAATGTTGAGCTTGCTCTTACAATTTCTGGAGTATCAAGAGCTAAACGCAAACAAAAAGCAATAGAAGCACTTAAACAAGTAGGTCTTGCAGACCAAATTCACAAAAAACCAAATCAATTATCTGGTGGGCAAATGCAAAGGGTGGCAATTGCAAGAGCTTTAGTAAACAATCCAGATATTGTACTTGCAGATGAACCAACAGGTGCTTTAGATACAGACACAAGCATTCAGGTTATGGAACTATTAAAGGAAGTTGCAAAAGACCGTTTAGTAGTAATGGTAACACATAACCCAGAACTTGCAGAAAATTATGCAACACGTATTGTGAATTTAAGAGATGGAAAAATACTTTCTGATACAGACCCATATATAGTAGAAAATGAGGAGCAAGAAAAGCTAGAACATAAAAACTTAGGGAAAACAACAATGTCTTTTTTAACTTCTTTATCTCTTAGTTTTAATAATTTAAAAACCAAAAAAGGAAGAACAATTTTAACCTCTTTTGCAGGTTCAATTGGTATTATTGGAATAGCATTAATATTATCATTATCAAATGGTGTAAATAACTATATTAGATCAGTTGAAGAAGATACTCTATCAGAATATCCTTTGCAAATACAAAGCTCGGGAATTGATTTAACTTCATTGCTGATGGGGTCTGGAAGTGATACAAGTCTTGAGCAAAAAGGAGATGTAAATGTTAGTAAAACTTTAACAAATATGTTTTCAACAATAGGTTCAAATGACTTAGCATCTTTAAAACAGTATTTAGAAAGTGACACTTGTCCTATAAATGAATATGCAAAAGATATAGAATATACATATAATGTTACACCTATAATTTATAATCAAGACACAGAAAACCTAAGACAGCTAAACCCAGATACAACTTTTTCTAAACTAGGAATAGGTCAAGGAGAATCATCAAATAGTATGATGAGTACTATGATGAGTACAAATGTATTTTACCAAATGCCACAAGATGCAAGCCTATATGAAAACCAATATGATGTAAAAGCAGGAAAATGGCCTACAAATTATAATGAATGTGTATTAGTTTTAACATCAAAAGGAAATATTAGTGACTTTTTGTTATATACCCTAGGGCTTAGAGACTATAGCGAGCTAGACCAATTAGTTACTCAATTTTCAAATGGAGAAGAAGTAGATACACCAAATAATTTAGGTTCATATTCATATGAAGATATTTTAGGAACTACTTTTAAACTAATTAATAGTAGTGATTGTTATGAATATGATGAAGAATATAAAATATGGCGAGATAAAACTGAAAATACAGAATATATGAAAAATGTTGTAGCAAATGGAGAAGAATTAAAAATTGTTGGAATAGTTCAGCCAAAAGAAGCAGGAGCAAGTGCTATGCTAACATCAGGAATATATTACAAAGCCTCGCTAACAAACCATATAATAGAAAATGCAAAAAACAGCAAAATACTAAAAGAGCAACTTGCAAACCCAGAAGTTAATGTATTTACAGGAAAAAGATTTGATGCAGTAAACGAAGAAAATGCTTTTGACCTAAACTCTTTAATTGAAGTAGATACAAATGCAATAAAATCAGCATTTAAAATAGACCAATCAAAAATAAAAGTTGATTTTGGAAATTTAAATAATATACTTACTAAAAATTCAATACCAGCTCTTGATATAAATGATGTTTTAAATAGCATAAATTTTTCTTTATCAAGTGATGATATAGAAAAACTAATGGATGATATTTTAGCAGGTTTTGAATCATATATACAAAAAAATCCTGAAGCTGATATTAATAAAATAGCAAAACAACTATCAGATTACCTAAAATCAGAAGAAGCAAGCAAATTACTTAGTGAAAAAATCCAAGAAATTATCAAAGAAAATGGAAGTATAAGTATCACACAAGAACAAATGCAAAATATCATGCAAGAAATTATAAAAGGCTATGAAAAATATGTAGAAGATAATGAACTTATAAGTATAGAAGATTTAAATAAATATATTATAGAATATCTAAACTCAAGTGAAGTTAAAACCATAATCACAAATAATCTCTCTGAGATAATAAAATCTCAAAACATAGATAAACAAATATCAAATATTATGGAAAAATATATGCAAACAGCTATAAATTCAATTAGTAAAAGTCTGCAAAAGGAAATGCAAAAGAGTGTGCAAGCTTTAAGTAAATCAATTACAGGTGCAATTAGTATAGATGAAAAAGCTTTTATAGGTGCATTCCATATGAAAATGAATCAAGAAGAACTTGCAGAATTATTCCAAACACTTATGTCCAGAGAAACTGTTACTTATGAAAGTAATCTAAAAAAATTGAATTATGCAAATATTGAAGAGCCAAGTGGTATTAATATATATCCAAAAGATTTTGAAGGAAATCAAGCAATTACTAATTTATTAAATGAATATAATACACGTATGCAAGAAGAAGGAAATGAGGATAAAGTAATTTCATACACAGATATGGTCGGAACTTTAATGAGTTCTGTAACAACAATTGTTGACACAATTAGTTATGTATTAATTGCATTTGTTGCTATATCTTTAGTTGTCTCTTCAATTATGATTGGTGTTATTACATATATTAGTGTATTAGAACGTAAAAAAGAAATTGGAATTTTAAGAGCAATGGGAGCTTCTAAACATAATGTAGCACAAGTATTTAATGCAGAAACAATTATTATTGGAACACTTGCAGGACTAATTGGAATAGGTATTACACTGATTTTATTAATTCCTATAAACCACATTATTGCTTCACTTTCAAATGGAGTAAATGTAAAAGCGGTACTTCCAACTGTTGCAGGAATAATTTTAATTGTATTAAGTACAGTTTTAACACTAATTGGAGGAATTATTCCTTCTAGAAAAGCTGCAAAAGAAGACCCAGTATTGGCTTTAAGAAGTGAGTAAGTTTAGTAACAATTATAAAATAAAAAAAGATTTTATTAGTAGTAATATAGGGAGAAAAAAATGAAAAAATTTTACAATTTATTTTATATTTTTGTAATAGCAAGTATATGTGGATATTTTATTGAATTAATTTGGACACTTGTAACAAAAGGAGTAGTTATTAATCATTCAGCAGTAGTAATTGGACCATTCAATTTTGCATATGGTATTTGTGCAGTCATTCTTACAGTATTATTATACAAATTTAAAGATGATTCATATTTAAAAATATTTTGCCTAAGTTTTGTTGGTGGTTCAATTTTAGAATATATTATGAGCTGGGGGATGGAATTAGTTTTAGGTTTTACTGCATGGGACTATTCTAATAGATTTTTAAATATTAATGGTCGAATTTGTTTCCTATTTTCTCTATTTTGGGGAGCTTTAGGAATTTTATGGATAAAAATTTTATACCCAAAAATAGAAGAAAAACTTAATAAATTAGATGAAAAGAAATCTAAAACTATTGCAATTTGTTTATCTATATTTTTGATTTTTGATATAGCATTAACCACAATTGCTGTAGGTAGAGCCCGCAAAGCCGACATGGGAATCCCACCAAGTAGTAGGTATGAAAGGTTTTTAGATAATACATTTAATAGTAAATATTTGAAAAATATGTTTAATAATAATTGGAAGTGAAAAATATTTAATAATAATTAATAATAAGATATGTTTAACAATAATTAAAAGCAAAATAAGTTTAACAGTAATTAGAAGTAAAATATATTTAATAATAAATGGAAGTGAAATATGAAAATTTTAGTATTATCCTGTAGCACAGGAGGAGGCCACAATGCTTGTGGACATTATATAGAAAAAGAATTTAAAGAAAATAATATTACTTGTGATTTTGCAGACTATTTTGATATTTTAGGTTCTAATGCCAAAAAAAGATCTGAAAAAATATATTTAGGAACAACAAAAGGAAATGGAAATATATTTAAACTTGCATATAAATTAGGAGAAGCATATAGCAAAACAGGAATTACAAGTCCTGTATATACTCTAAACAAATTAGGAAAAGACAAGCTATACTCATACATCAAAGAAAATGATTATGATTTAGTTATTAGTACTCATTTATTTCCAGCAATGGCAGTAACTACATTAAAAGAAGAAGGAAAAGATATAAAACTTATTAATGTTGCAACAGATTATCATGCAATACCATTTTGGGAAGAAACAAAACCAGATTATTTTGTTATACCACATATTACATTAAAAGATGAGTTCATAAAAAAAGGTTTTAAAGAAGAAATTTTACAAGCTTTTGGAATATCTGTTTCAAGTTCATTTAGTAAAATAAAAAATGATATTTATATGCTGGCAGATAAAGAAACTATATTAATTACATCTGGTAGTATGGGATTTGGAAAAATGAAAGATATTACAAAATCTATATTAGAAAAGATTCCAAATGTTTATGTCATAGCACTTTGTGGGAATAATAAAGAATTATATTCTGAACTAAAAAAAATAGATAACTCTAAACTTATAGTTAAAGGATATGTAAATAATATAAATGAATATATTTCTGCAAGTACAATTGTTTTAACAAAACCTGGAGGGCTTACAAGTACAGAAGTTGGAGTTATAAGAAAACCAATGATTCATATAATGCCAATACCTGGTGTTGAAAACTATAATGCGAAGTTTTTCGAAAAAAATGGTCTTAGTTTAGTATCAAATAGTATAGAAGAAGTAATAGCAAATACTGCTAAATTATTAGAAAATAAAGATATGCAAAATATGATGGTAGAAAATCAGTCTAAATTTATAAATAAAAATTCAGCAAAAGATTTGGTGGATTTTGTTTGTAAAATTTCTGAATAGGAGTAACTATCATTACATTTGCCTTAATTATTTCATTAGTAGTAATTTATAAACAAAAATAGCAAATAAAAAACACATCTGTTTTGACCAGGAGATGTGTTTTTTCTTACAAAAATGTCATTTTAAAATATAAAAATCATGTTATAATAATTCTGGGGGTTAGCAGTATGCAAAAAATATTAATCGTAGAAGATGATAAAAAAATAAGAAAAGAATTAGAAGAATTTTTAAGAAAACACGGAGTCTTAGCAAAAGGTTTAGAAAAATTTGATAATACAATTCAAGACATATTATCTGAAAATGCAGATTTAGTATTATTAGATATTAACTTACCATATACAGATGGTGAGTTTGTATGTAAAGAAATAAGAAAAACATCTAATGTACCAATAATAATGGTAACAAGCAGAGATAATGAAATAGATGAACTGATGAGTTTAAATTACGGAGCAGACCAATATGTAACAAAGCCATATAACATCCAAATATTACTTGCCAAAATAATTGGTTTACTAAAAAGAAACAAAAGTAGTGAAAAAGAAATACAAAAAATAGATTGTAATGGTTTTTCTTTAAATATAGCAGAAAGAGTAATTGAAAAGGATGATAAAAAACTAGAATTAACTAAAAACGAATACTCTATTTTATATTATCTAGCAAAAAATAAAGAAAAAATAGTATCAAGAGATGAAATAATGGACTATTTATGGGAAAGCGAAGAATTTATTGATGATAATACATTAAGTGTAAATATAAAAAGATTAAGAGATAAATTAGAAGAACTAGGGCTTGTAGATAGAATTGAAACTAGGAGAGGACAAGGGTATTTGTTAAAATGAAATTTAAAGAGTTTATAAAAGAAAAAATGATATTAATTATAGGAACAATACTAGCTATTTCAAGTGTAGAAATTTTATTACTTGCTTATAATATTAGTATATTAATAAGATTGTATTGTGCATTTATAGTTATTTTTATTGTTATAATTTCAATATTAATTGAATATAAAAGGAAAAAAAATTATTATGACCAACTAATAAAAAATATGGAAGATTTAAAAGAAAAATATTTAATATCAGAAATAGTAAAAACTCCAAGTTTTATAGAAGGTAAAATATTAAAAGAAATACTGCAAGACACAGGAAAATCAATGCTTGAGAATGTTAATTACTATAAAAATATTCAAGAAGAATATAAAGAATATATAGAATTATGGATTCACGAGGTAAAAATACCCATTGCAGCTAGTAAATTGATTATAGAAAATAATAAAAACGAAATAACAAAAAGTATAGATGAAGAATTAGATAAAGTAGAAAACTATACAGAGCAAGCCTTATTTTATGCTAGAAGTAATGCAGTAGAAAAAGATTATATAATAAATAAAACAAACCTAAAAGAAATAGTAGCGAGTAGCATATTGAAAAATAAAACAACATTACTAAATGAAAAAATATCAATAGAATTAACAAATCTAAAACCAGAAGAAGTATACACAGATAGTAAATGGGCAATATTTATAATAAATCAAATTATACAAAATGCAATTAAATACTCAAAAAAAGATGATAAAAAAATAGAAATTTCTTCAAATGAAAAAAATGATAAGGTAATTTTATATATTAAAGATAATGGAATAGGAATAAAAGCAGGAGAAATAACAAGAGTTTTTGAAAGAGGCTTTACTGGAGAAAATGGAAGGATTATAGGTCAAAAGTCAACTGGTATTGGATTGTATTTGTGTAAAAAATTGTGTGATAAACTAGGATTAGGGATAGAATTAAATTCAGAAAAAGGAAAAGGAACAGAAGTGAGAGTAATTTTTCCAAAGAATAGTTATACAAATTTTTAATGTTTCAAATGACTATTCAAATGAGTGATTTATATAGTGTAAAAAACGTGAAACAACGCATAATATGTGGTGTAAGAAACGTGAAATTCAATTGACTTGTGTAATAATATATTGTATAATAACAATGGAGGTGAGCTTATGTATAGAAAAATTTATCAAGAGTTATTAAATTGGAAAAATTCTAGTATTGAAAAACCATTAATGATAATAGGAGCAAGACAGATTGGCAAAACATATATTATAGACGAATTTTGCAAGAAAGAATTTAAAGAATATATTTATATAAATCTATTAGAGCAAACTGAGATTATAAAAATATTTAAGGAAGAAATTAATACAGCTGAAAAATTTAATAGAATGAAAATTTATTTGGATAAAGACATTGATTTGGAAAACACTATAATATTTTTCGATGAGGTTCAAGAAAGTGAAGAAATAATAAGTGCATTAAAATACTTTAATGAAAGCCAAAAACCTTTTAAAATAATATGTGCCGGCAGTTTGCTAGGCGTAAAATTAAAAAGGATGCATTCATCATTTCCAGTAGGAAAAGTTAAAATGTTAAATATGTATCCTATGGATTTTGAAGAATTTTTGATTGCAAATGGTAGTGAATCTCTCGTTGACGAAATTAAAAAATGTTATATAAAAAGTACACCTATGGATTCGGTATTGCATGAAAAAGCACTAAATTTATACAGACTATATTTATGTGTTGGAGGAATGCCAGAAGCAGTAAAAGATATAATTGCTAATGAAAAAGATATATTGAAATTTGATAAAACTATTATTGAAGATATTTATCAATCTTATCTAAATGATATGAACAAATATGTTTCAAATAAATTTGAAGCCAGCAAGATAGAAACAATATACAAATCTATTCCTTCGCAATTAGGAAATATGAGTAATAAATTTCAATATGGGAAAATATCCTCAAATGCACGAAAAAGAGATTATGAAACAGCATTGAACTGGCTACTTTCAAGCACAATGATTCATAAATGTTCTATATTAAAGAAACCAGAAATTCCACCATTAGGTTTTATTATTGATGACCATTTTAAATTGTATCTAAGTGATGTTGGAATTTTAGTAAGCATGTTACAAGTAAAATATAATGATATTATATTAGATAATCTTTTACAATATAAAGGAATAATTGCTGAAAATTACGTTGCTACACAATTGGTAGCAAAAAATATTCCATTAATGTATTGGGAGTCTGGAAATCAAGCTGAAGTTGATTTCATCTTATATAATAATGATGGAATTATACCAATTGAAGTAAAGGCAAATGATAATGTTGGAAGTCAGAGTTTAAATGTTTATATAAAAAGATATCAGCCTAAATATGCAATAAGAATTTCTACAAAAAATTTCGGATTTTCTAATAATATAAAATCCATTCCTTTATATGCTACATTTTGTATAGATTAAATATGACTCTAATACAAAAGATTATAATAATTATGAATTACAACCAAGCTTTATTAATGATACAATAACAATAAATGCTGGAGAAACAATAACTATTACAGATTCAAATAATGTATTAAAAGATTATGTTAGTTTTGATAAAACTGTAGATGAAATAAGAATCCAACATACTAAAGAATAAAAAAATAGTAATTTATCAAAATAATTAGGAGATAGTATATGGGAAACAAGGAAGATTGGGAAGAGATAGAAAAAAGTGTAAGAAAAGCAGATGAAGAAAAACTAGAATCATACAAAGGAATTGACATTACAGAAATGTTAAAAAGAAAAAATATTAAATCTAAAAACAATATAATTGGAGAAATAATTAAATTTGTTTCAAAACGATTAATAATGATATTTGCTATTATAAGTATATTTATTATAATAACAATAGTTTGGGCTAAGTTAGATTCTATAAGAAATGCTCATGATATTGATGTAAAACAACATATAGAATCTTTTCAACATATAAAAATAAATCAAATATCTGCAAATTTGGATGAAGGAGAACATAATCGGAGAATATTATTTTGAAATAAAAAGGTATCCATTGATAAAATTTAAAGCGATAAAACATTTTGGACAAGAAAAAAATGATTTAATAGATCAATTAAATAAATATTTATTTGACAATTGGAATAGTGATAAAAAAGATAAATTTGAAACAAACGAAAATACAAGTGAAGAAGGTTTATTGGAATTTAAAGCATATCTTAGAGTTAATACTTATGAAGAATTAATAGAAGGAACACAAATTATATTAGAATTTTTGGAATATACTGAAGAATGGAATGAACAAAATGGAAAAATTGTAGATTTATGGCAACAAAAGGAAGGTCAATTTGTTATGCCAATGTATAATATTTATTTAATGAAAGATAACAAACCAATTGTACCACATAGTGCATTATTTCAAACTGCAGATGAAATAATGGAAAATGCAAAGCAAACATATAATAGTTTAATATCTGAATAAAATAATGACAAAGAAAGATATAAAGTAACTGCAAAATTACAAGTTATCAAAGAAATCTAATAAAAATTTGGGTTTCTTTTTAATTACGACAAATTTAATATAATATTCAAAAAATTGAATTAATCGTAGGAAAAAAATTGAATTTATCCTACAATTTACAAAAAATACTACACAAACTAAAAAAAGTATGATAAAATATTTTAGAATTAACAAATTAATAAATTTGCTAAAAATAATATATATATAACAAAATCAAAGGGAGGAATAAAAATGTCAGGACATTCAAAATGGCACAATATACAAGCCAAAAAAGGAAAAGCAGATGCAGCAAGAGGAAAAATTTTTACAAAATTAGGAAGAGAACTATTAATTGCAGTAAAAGAAGGAGGACCAGACCCAGCAGGAAACTCAAAACTAAAAAATGTAATCGCAAAATGTAAAGCAGCAAACATGCCAAATGACACAATAAATAACGCAATAAAAAAAGCATCAACAAGTAACGAAAACTACGAAGAAATCACATACGAAGGATATGGACCAAATGGAGTAGCAGTAATTGTAGAAGCAGCAACAGACAATAAAAACAGAACAGCAGCAGATGTAAGACATGTATTTGACAAAGCAGGAGGAAACTTAGGAACTACAGGTTGTGTATCATATATGTTTAACAAAAAAGGAGTAATCATAATAGAAAAAGACTCTTGTAACTTAGAAGAAGACGAGCTAATGATGCTAGCACTAGAAGCAGGAGCAGAAGATTTCATATCAGAAGAAGAAATATACCAAATAATAACAGACCCACAAGACTTTACCACAGTAAGAGAAGCTCTAGAAGAAAAAGGACTAGAATTCTTACAAGCAGAAGTACAAATGGTACCAACAACTACAATAAAACTAGATGAAAATGAAAAAGAAAAAATGGAAAGGTTACTTGAAAGGCTAGAAGAATTAGACGATGTTGCAAATGTATACCACAACTGGGAAGAAGAATAACAAAAAATTATAATATTCAGTCTAAAATAGCACTTTGCTGGCTTCTATACGAATTTTATAACTGTAAATTGTAAGTAGAAAAAAAGTAAAAATAAAAAACTAAAAATAAAAAAGTAAAAAACAAAAGGGGAAAAAATGAAAAGTAAAAAAGTAATAAAAAATATAATAATTATTTTAATAATATTAATTATCATAATTATAGGAATATTAGCCTACCTATATTTTATGACAGACGCATTCAAAACAAATAAGCAATTATTTTTTAAATATGCATCACAAATTGCTATAAACCAAAGCTCAGAAAATCAAATTACTTTAGATGCATATTTTGAAAAGAAGAACCAAATGCCATATACAAATAAAGGTACATTAAGTTCAAATACAGGCATCCCAGCCTTAGAAGAAAGTAGCACAGATCAAGAAATTGTAAAAGGCATAGAAAGTGCTAATAATATGATTATTGAATTTAATGGAAAAATAGACAATCAAAATAAAAAAAGAGAAGAAAATATAACTCTAAGTTATACAAATGATGTAAATTTTCCATTTACATACAAACAAGTAGGTGACATATATGCAATAAAATCAGATTATTTTTCAACTCAAAATATAGCAATAGAAAATAATAACCTAAAAGAATTTTTTGAAAAACTTAATATAGACTCAAGCCAAATGCCAGACAAAATAGAAATACCAGAAGTTCAAATTAAAGAAGTGTTTACACAAGAAGAGCAAGAAATATTAAGACAAAATTACCTACCAATAATTTTAAATAATTTAGAAGAAACAGATTTTACAGTTAATGAAGAAGAAAATCAAACTACATATACATTAACATTAACCCAAGAAAAAATAAAAAATATTTTAGAACAACTTTTAAATGTACTAAAAGAAGATACAATTATATTAAATAAAATAAACACTATCTTAAGTACTTATAGCAATAGTAGTAATGAATCAACAACAGGTAATAGTAATGAAATAACATCAAGAGATATAGAGCAAATGATAGAAGAATTGCAAGAATCAGAAGTAGAAGAAACAGATCCAATTACAATATCATTAACTGTAAAAGAAAAAGTATTAAGTCAAATATCAATAAATATTGCAGACACACAAATAAATATATTATATGAACAAGACCAAGATAATATAAAAACAACAATAACCTTAAATGTAGCTATGTCAAGTATATATGGATATACTTCTGGTGATGCCCAGGCAGATTCAAATATGAAAATTGAATTAGTAATGTCATATTCAGGACTACAAGAAATGCAAACTGTAGATGAAAACTATAATATAACAATATCTACTGAAATGGTAGATGAAGAAAATTCACCTGTAACCTTAAGTTATGGATATGAATTTCAAAATCAAGTTAATTTCGAAGAAAATGTAAGTATAGAAAATTTAAATAGCAATAATAGTATAATACTAAATGACTATAGTGCAGAGCAAATACAAAACTTCTTAAACGCACTAGGACAAAGAATTCAAGATGTAAACTCAAGTCAAATGGAAGAAATCCAATTTGAAGGTTATATAAATCCATTAATATATACCAATCCATTTACATTAAATATTGTAACTTTCGCAAGTAACTTAGAGCAAAGTGCAATTGTTGCAAATGACGCTCAAATACAAGCATTTAATGCACAATTTGAAATGTATGAAGGCGAAATAAGAGGAACTATGGCAAAATCTTTATTGCAACAAGTATCAGCAAATAATGCAGGAGATGAGGACTCACAGGTTGAGTTAACAGGAAGTATAACAAGTGCAGAACAAATAGATAATGTTGGAAACTATGAAGTTAAATTTGGGTATGATGAAGAAGGAAGAATATCTGAAATAAGTATAGATTTAAAATAGATTTAAATAATAAAATTAAAAAAATAATTTATAAAATTTGAAAATGGAAAATAAGTTCTAAAATTAAAAAATAAGTTTTAAAATTACTAAAATTTCAAAAATAATTTCTAAATTAAAAATAAAAAAATAAGTTCTAAAATGAAATGAGAAGAATATAATATTAAAAATTATTATATTCTTTTTTTGGTCGGAAAAAACTTATAGTAAAATGCAAAGAAAGGAGATACATAATATATTATGTATGAAAAATATGGACAAGATATTAAGATATTTTCCAATTGAAATATATAAAGTTTTAAAAAATGCAATAATACAAAATCCATATGCCAAAATAGAAGAAAACTTGCAAGAAATAAGAATAAGAATAAATAGACCAATCTTGTTAAAACTAAAAAACATTGACATATTAATAGAATATATTGTAACAGAAAAAGAAATAATGCAAATTGTAGAAAGAATATGTGAAAACTCAATATATGCATACAAAAATCAAATAAGTGAAGGATTTATAACAGTAAATGGAGGGCACAGAATCGGTATAACAGGAACAGCAGTAATAGAGCAAGGAAAAATAATAAATATAAAATACATATCAAGCCTAAATTTTAGAATAGCAAGAGAAATAAAAGGCGCAAGTAACAAGTTATTAAAAGAAATAATAAACCAAGAAGAAAACAATATCTATAATACACTAATAGTATCTCCTCCAGGCAAAGGAAAAACGACAATCTTAAGAGATGCAATAAGGCAGATAAGTAATGGAATAAAAGAAATAAACTTTAAAGGAAAAACATGTGGGGTAGTAGATGAAAGAGGGGAAATTGCAGCTTGCTTTAGAGGAATTCCGCAAAATGATATAGGAATTAGAACAGATGTAATAGAAAATGTAAGCAAAAGCCAAGGAATAAGGATGCTTATAAGATCAATGTCACCGCAAGTTATAGCATGTGACGAAATAGGTTCAAAAGAAGATGTGGAGGCAATAAAATATGCATTTACATCAGGCGTAAAAGGAATATTTACAATGCATGGAGGAAATTTGCAAGACATAAAAAGAAATCCTGATATAGAAGATTTAATAAAATTGGGTATTATAGAAAAAATTTTTATAATCTAAAAAATTATTGTTAATAGAAAATTAAATTGCTAATCGAAAATTTATTAGTAGAGAAATTAATGTTAGTAGAAATATTATTATTAATAGAAATGCTGTTATCAATAAAAATGTTGCCACAATTTATATCTAAAGCATAGCTTATTCTAATTTATGCAATATAAAAATAACTAAATTAAAAAGTTCTATAATATCATTTTTTGCATATAATACAAATAAATAAAAAGGTAGGAAGAAAAAATGTTAGTCATAAAATATATAATGTTAATACTGCTATTTTTAGCAACCACTAAACTCGGACAACTTTTATCACAAAAATTTGTATACAGATTAGAAGAACTAGAGGACATGAAAAACGCATTAAATATGTTTAAAGCAAAAATAAAATTTACATATTCGCCAATTCCAGAGATCTTTCAAGAAATAGCAAAAAGTGTAGGAACAAATGTATCCAATATTTTTATAAAAGCAACTGAAAAAATGAAAATTATTTCAGCAGAAGATGCGTGGATAAATTCTGTAGAAGAGTTAAAAAATAATACAAATTTCAATGAAGAAGACATAAAAACAATAAAGTTACTTGGAAAAATGTTAGGTTTAACAGATGCCCAAGGACAAATAAGCCAAATAGAAATAACACAAAATTTCCTAGAAAAACAGATACAAGAAGCCTATGAAGATAAACAAAAAAATCAGAAATTATATAAGAAACTATCTTCTTGTTTAGGACTCGGGCTAGTAATCTTGTTAATTTAGAGATAATAAAAATTCTAAAATTTGCAATAATGCAAAAAATATAAAACAAACAAGGTTTATAGGTACCCTAAAAAACCTAAATATTAATTTCAAAGGATAAAGATATGGATATTAATTTATTATTCAAAATAGCAGCTATAGGAATATTAGTTGCAGTATTACATCAAGTATTAGTAAGAGCAGGAAGAGAAGACCAAGCAATGATGACAACACTTGCAGGGTTAGTTATTGTACTTACTATGGTAATAAAAGAAATAAGTGGTTTATTCGATACTGTAAGAACCTTATTTAATCTATAGGCAAAGGGGGAAGTGCCTTGGAAATTATAAAAATAATTGGAATAGCAATAATTGCCCTTATAATTATAATAATTTTAAAACAATATAAACCAGAATTTGCAATTTATATAAGTTTACTTACAGGAGTTTTAATCTTATTGCTTGTAATGGACAAGTTAACAGGAATAGTAGATTTAATACAAAATATTGCAAATAAATCTTCAATAAATACAACATTTATAATTCTTTTAATAAAAATAACAGGAATTGCTTTTTTATCAGAATTTGCAGTAAGCATATGTAAAGATTCAGGAGAAGCGGCAATAGCAAGTAAAATAGAGCTTGGAAGTAAAATAATAATCATATCAATGTCAATGCCAATATTATCAAGTCTAATTGAAATTATATTAGAGATACTGCCAAATTAAAAAATATCATATAACTCAAAAACTAAATTGAAATCATATTAGAGATACTGCCAAATTAAAAAATAGCATATAACTCAAAAATTAAACTGGAATTATATTAGAGATACTGCCTAATTAAAAAATAACATATTGCCAAAAACAAACAGGAGAAAAAATTGTATGATAAGAAAAAAATATTATAAAAAAGCCATATTCACAATTATTTGCATAATGATAATCACAATGTATAGCCGGGCTTCTAAGTAAAGCAAATTCAAGTGATAATGAAGCTATAGAAGAGACTATAGAAGAGCAAAAAGAAACTTTTGGTGTAGGAAGTTTTATAGAAAATGCAAAAGAATTTTCAGGAGATTTTTTTGAAGGAATAGATATAGATGAAATTTTAAACTCAGCAATATCAGGCAAAATAGATAATCAAAGCATCTACCAAAAGGCTTTAAGCTTACTTGGAACCGAAGTACAAACTGGTGTAAAAAGTTTACTTAGTATTTTAATAATAATTATAATACATAGTATTTTAAAATCTATAAGCGAAAACTTAGAAAATGATAATATATCAAAATTAATATATTATGCACAATATATAGCAATAGTCACAGTAATTATGAGCAATTTTTCAGGAATAATTACAATGTGCAAGGAAACTGCAACGAACTTAGTAGGATTTATGAACTCACTTGTTCCAATATTAATTACATTAATGTTATACACAGGAAGCATAACGACAAGTGGTGTAGTAGAGCCAATAATATTATTTCTAATAAATTTAATTGGAAATTTAATAGAAAATATTTTAATACCAATAACATTAATAATTGCAGCATTATGCATTATTTCGAAAATATCAGACAAAGTACAAGTAGGAAAAATTTCAAAATTTTTGCAATCAGGAGTCGTGTGGTTTTTAGGAATAGTTTTAACAATATTTGTAGGTGTACTTTCTTTAGAAGGAACACTATCAAGCAGTGTTGATGGAATAACAGCAAAAACTGCAAAAGCAGTAGTAAGTACGGCTGTACCAGTAGTTGGAAAAATTTTAGGTGATGCAGTAGATACAGTACTTCGGTTGTGGAATCATATTAAAAAATGCAATTGGACTTGTTGGCGTATTAATTGTTGTTGGAATATGTATTATGCCTATTATAAAACTTGGAGTTCTAACTATTTGTTACAAATTAGTTGCAGGAATATGTGAACCAATTGCAGACTCTAAAATAGTTAGCCTTTTAGACCAAATGGGTGATATTTTTAAAGTTTTGCTTGCAATTTTAGCATCTATTTCAGCTATGGTAATAATTGGAACATCACTTGTTATTAGAATTTCGAATAGTGGAATGATGTATAGATAGTTCTAAATTAGATCAATTATAGATAAGCTAAAATTAGAGTAATGAAGTATGGATAAGCTAAAATTAGTAGAACGATGTATAGATAATTAAATTAATGAAATAAAGTATAGATAAGTTTGAATTAGTGGAATGATGTATAGACAATTTTAAATTAGAGCAATGAAGTATAGATACTTTAAATTAATAGAATGAAGTATAAATAAGTTCAAATTCAATGAAAAAGCAAAAAATAGGTGGTGTGGTTAATGATAGAAATCCTAAGTTCCTGGGCAAAAGATATAATTTTAGCGGTAATAGTAATATCCATACTAGAAATGATACTTCCAAACAACAAGACTAAAAAATATGTAAAAATGGTAATGGGAATATATTTACTCTTTAATATAATATCACCAATCATAAAAAATAAAGACATATTTGAAATAAACGAATTTGATATTAGCAATTATCAAAATCAATATACATCAGAAGTTGCATCTAGCAACTTAGACCAAACATCAATGGATAAAAGGTTAAAAGAAATTTACATAGATGAATTAGAAAAAGATATAGAAACAAAGCTAGAAAACAAAGGATATATAGTAAATAGTTGCAAAGTAGATGCAAACTTAGAAGAAAACGAAGAAAATAGTGGCATACAAAAAATAGTATTAGATATAGAAGAAACAAATGTAGAAAATACAGAAAATACAGATGCCAATAATAATCAAAAAGAAAACAATAAAGTCCAGCAAAACAGCAAAGATGCAGAAAACTCTGGCACAATAGAAGATAAAATTGTAGATGAAATTCAAAAAATAAAGAAAATAGAAATAGGAGAAGATAAAACAAATACTAATGATAAAACTAATACTGAAAAAAACGAAGAAGACTCTAAAAATTCTAGCAAACTGAGCAATACAAGTATAAGGCAAATAAAAGATTTTTTAATTGAAGAATATGGGGTGAGTGAAAAATGTTTAAAGATAAATTAAAAAAATTTATTGGTTTAAACTCAAAAAGTGGAAACGAAAATTCCGAGGAAAATCTAGAAAACGACATAACCGAAAAACACGTGGAAGGAAATGATACTATAAAAAATAATATAAATGAAAATAATATAAATGAAAAAAATATAAAAGGAAAAGACAATATGCAAAATAAGAAAAAATTAGAAAATTTAATATTCCTTGCAATAGTATTAATAATAACAATAATAGCTATAAATTTTATATGGAATGATGACAAAAATAAAGAAGAAATAAATTCAAAAAATTCCATTCAAAATGGAAAAATACTAGCAGATGTAGAAAATACTACAGAAGAAAATGAAACAGTAGAAGAAAGTTCACTAGAAAAAAGTCTAGAAAATATATTAGAAAAAATACAAGGAGTAGGAGAAGTAAATGTATTTATAAATTACTCAGAATCTAGTGAAGTAGTTGCAATGTATAATGAAAATTCAAAAACAAGTACCACCGAAGAAACAGATACGGAAGGTGGAGTAAGAAAAATCCAAGAAACAGACACACAAAAAGACGTAATATATCAAGAAAATGACGGTGAAAAAGTTCCAATAACTCAAAAAACCATAAAACCAAAAATAGAAGGAGCAATAATTACAGCAAAAGGAGCAAGTGATGCAAATGTAAAAACTAATATAATTCAAGCAGTAGAAGCAGTAACAGGACTTGCAACACATAAAATACAAGTATTTGAGATGAAATAAAATACAAGCATTTGAAATGGAACAAATATAAGTATTTGAAATGCAAGTATTAAGAAAAATAAAATTCCTATAATTTGTGCTTTAAAATAAATTGTTAAAAAAATATAATATAAAATTTATTATTGGAGGGGTTAAACTATGAAATTTTTTAAGAAAAACCAAGTTGTTATATATGTAATTGCATTAATGCTAGTAGTAGCAGGATATTTAAACTATACAACAACAGATCCAGCAAAAAGTATTTTAGCAAATTCGAATGTAGTAGATGAATCAAGATCATCAAATATTGGAGATGCGCAATTAGTAAGTAGCAATATTTCAGAAAACAATGAAAGTGCAGAAAATCAAACAAATACCGAAAATGTAAATGATGCACAAAATACAGAGAATAACACAAATAACAATTTGGCAAATGGAGAAAGCGTGCAAACTAGTGAAAACTCAAATTCTACACAAAATCAAGTTTCAGGAAATCAAGCCTCAGAAACCAAAGTTTCAGAAAATGGAGAAAATACACAAGACTTAGCAAACGAAGAAGAAAAGTCAGGAGAAGATCAAGAAAACGTGCAAAATCAAAATGGACAAAATCAAAATACTACTGTTGAAACAAGCTCAAAAACAGCGGATGATAGCTATTTTACAAACTCTAAGTTAGAAAGAGAATCAATGTATTCTCAAATGATAGAAACATATGAAAAAGTATTAAATAGCACAAATGCTTTAGAAGTTCAAAAACAATCTGCAACAGAGGAAATTACAAAAATAAATAATACTAAAAATAGTATTATGATTTGTGAGAATTTAATTGGAACTAAAGGATTTGATAAAAATGTGATTTTTGTAAATGGTGATAGTGTTACAGTAATAATTGGAGCTACAGAATTAAAAGAAGAGGATGTGGCACAGATTCAAAATATAATATCTCGTGAATTGAATGCGTCTATAGAGAATATACATATTGCTATAAAATAATTGCGGTTTGGCAGTAGGGTGTAATTTAAAAATTTGATTTATAAATAGAAAATCGTTTTAAGTTAAAAGATAAAACGGTTTTTTTAATTTCTAAAGATTTTTAATTAGGATTATTAAATATATGTGAAAATACAATGGGGTTGGCTATTTTAGAGGTTGTAATTAAGTATAAGAATTAATTATTTTGAAAAAATTTGTTAAGTATTTTATACCACTAATTTTGTTTTAAGTCAATATTAAGTTAATAATTAAAAAAAGAAATAAAAAATTTGAAATTTTGGAGCGCTAAATCCTATGAAGAATGGGAAAATGCTGGATTTGATGTTTATAATTAAGTCTTATACTTAATTATAAAATATACAAAAAATAATAGTAAAAAATTACTTCAAATGACAAAATATTTTATATAAAAAGTATAAGAAAATTATAAAAAGAATACAAAACAAGAAAAAAGGGAGGAAAACGAATGTTAAAAGAAAAGAGAAAATCAAGAAAAACAAAAGAAACAAACAAAGCAAAGAAAATAAAGAAAGCAAAAGAAACAAATGAAGCAAATGAAATAAAAAAAGCAAACGGAATAAAGGCAGCAAAAGAAATAATGGAAGTAAAGAAAATAAAAGAAAATGCAATAACACTAATTGCATTAATAGTAACAATCATAGTCCTTCTAATCCTTGCAGGAGTAACAATTAGCACACTATCGGCACCAAACGGCATACTAAACCAAGCAAACTCAGCCAAAATGGAAACAGCCGTTGCAGCAGTAAAAGAAAATTTAAGATTAGAGCAAACAGAAAAAGTAATAGAGCAAGAAGAAATGACACCAGAAACATTACTAACAGAAGGAAAAGTAAATAGAACAGTACAGCAAGCAGAAGACGGAAACTACTATATGTACTATGTGCTAAAAGAAGATGCAGTAGACGGAATGCAAGGCTTAGGAAAAGGCAATATAGCAAGCTTAAAAGATGTATTTTTAATAGATGACAATTTAAATGTAAAATACATAGCAAGTAATGGAAGTGAATATGGAGACGAGTTAGAAGACAAGATATTAGAAGACGAAACAAAAATAAGATTTGCAAGTAAGGCGTTTAGTGAATATGTATCAACAATATCAGGTGCAACAGAAGAAGAAATGAAGTTTGAATGGATGAAAAACCAAACAAGCTTAACAATAACAGATCCAGCAGTGGACAGTTTAGAAGATTTAGTATTTTTTCCTAATTTAGAAAGTTTGACATTAGGAGAAAATGCCAGCAATGCTCCTAACATTACTAAAATGGATGGTGTAGAAAATTGTACTAAATTAAAAACTTTAATTATAAACTATGGACCGGATAAAGATTACACAGTAATTAAGAATTTATCACAATTAAGGGAGTTTAGAAGAAATTTTGGAACAGATTGGGATAATATAATAGATGCTTTAAAATTTTGTGATAATTTAGAAATTCTAAATTGCAGAAATTTAAATGTCAATATGAAAAGACTAGCAGAATTAAAAAATATAAAAGATCTAACTTTAACAAATAGCGAAATAACAAAAATTGATGGACTAGATAATTTCGTTGATATGACAAATTTAAATTTAGCAAATAACAAAATAGAAAATATAGAAGGATTAGAAAATCTAAAAAATTTAGAAGTATTATATTTGAGTAATAATGATATAGTTGATATTACACCTTTAAGTTCAAATAGTTCTTTAACTTCACTAGACTTGCTTCACAATCCAAAAATAGATGGCAATAGAGAAAATTATACAGGAAAAAGATTAGAGGCATTAAATGAAATAGGAAAGATTTTAGATAGGGGTGGAGATATTTTTTTAGATGTAGATAAATTAGGATTATTTACTAATTATAAAAAAATAAAATTAAATAATCAAAACTTAACAACATTAGAACCATTAGAAGGTTTAACTCAATTAGCGGAATTGGTGCTAAGTGATAATCAATTAACATTAGAAGATACGAAATCACAACAAATATTGGAAAGTATGACTAATTTAACAAGACTTGAACTAAATTATAATCAATTAAAAAATATAAAACCTATTAATAATTTGAAAAAATTAAAACTGTTATATCTAATTGGAGAAAATAATAATGTTGATTTATCAGAAATAGAAGATATTATTTCAAATTTAAATGCTTTACATGTTTCAACAGAAAGCTTAAAAACAATAGTAAATTGTGATGTTAATAAAATTACAAAATTAGGATTAAGTAGTAGTAGTTTAACAGAATTACCTGATTTATCAAAATTTAATAAGTTATTAATATTGGACTTAACTAATAATCCGAATATATCTAATTTTGAAAACGTATCTCAAATAACAAGTTTACAAAATTTATATTTATCTAATAATAACTTACATGGAAGAATGATAGATTTTTCTAAACTAACTAATTTAACAAATCTTAATTTAAGTAATAATACATTATGGAGTGAAGATCTAGAAAACCTAAAAGTGTTGAAAAATAATACTAATTTAACCATCGATTTAAGCAACAATTCAATAATTGATGCAACAGCACTACTAGAATTAAACCCAGATACTAAAATAATTTTAACAGGCAATATAAACTTATCACAAGATTCAAAAATTAAATTGGAAGAACATTTTGGAGATAATGTAACATTTTAAATACATAAATGTTCATAAAAAAATTACAGAGTGCAATAAATCTAACATTTGTCGAAAAATGTGATAATACCAAACAAAAAACATTCAAAAAATGTGATAAATCAACATTGAAATCCTTCTAAAAATGTGATAAAATATTTTTAGGAGGTAAAAATATGGAAAGATTAAAAAGAAAAATTGATAATTATCTTATAGAATGGAAAAATAATCACAATAAATTACCTTTAATAGTAAAAGGAGCAAGGCAAATTGGAAAAACAAATGCAATTAGAAACTTTGGAAAGAACAATTATAAAACATTTATTGAAATAAATTTTGTACTTCAACCACAATTTAAAACAATATTTGAAGAAGGATTTGAAGTTGATAATATAATAAAAAATATAACACTAAAAATGCCAGAATTTGAAATAACCGAAAATAATACATTAATCTTTTTTGATGAAATGCAAGACTGTGTAAGTACAGCTACTTCATTAAAAGCCTTTAAAGAAGACGGTAGATACGATGTAATTTGTTCAGGTTCTTTAATGGGAATAAACTACAAAGAAATTGAATCAAATAGTGTGGGAAATAAAGAAGACTATATATTAAGATCTCTAGACTTTGAAGAATTCTTATGGGCTAAAGGTTATAGTGATGAACAAATTAATGATTTATATAAACATATGAAAGAGCTAAAACCATTAAGTAAAATGCAATATGATATCATGATGACTAATTTTAAAGAATATATGATAGTAGGAGGAATGCCTGCAATAGTAAGCCAATTTATAGAAAACAAAAATTTTAGTGGAATTTTAAAAATGCAACAGCAGATTTTGCTAGATTATGAAGAAGATATAACAAAATACGCAGGAGGACTAGATAAAACCAAAATATTGAATTGCTATAGAAAAGTACCAGTATTTTTAGGGAATGAAAATAAAAAGTTTCAAATATCAAAAATAGCAAATGGAGCAAGAAACAGGGAATATGTAGGTGTTGTAGAATGGCTCGCAAATGCTGGAATTGTAAATATTTCTTATGCAATGGAGCAAGCTTCTCTTCCATTAAAAGGAAACTATAATCCTGATAATTATAGACTATACTTTGCAGATACCGGCTTACTAATTGGTTCATTAGATGAAGAAGTTCAAGAAGATTTAAGAAATAACGAAAATATAAATGCATATAAGGGTGCATTGTATGAAAATATTGTAAGTGATATGCTAGTAAAAGAAGGATATGATTTATATTTTTATAAAGATGATAGTAAAAAAATCAAAATGGATTTTATGCTAAGGGATAAAAATTCATTAATCCCTATTGAAGTAAAAGCAAATGATAATGCAACAATTTCTCTTAATAATTTGATAAATAGCAAATTATATAAAGATATTAAATATGGTATAAAATTATGTAATAAAAATATAGGATTTAACGGAAAATTTTATACATTTCCATATTTCTTGACCTTTTTGTTAAAAAGGTATTTAAAAGAACATTAACTAATAAATGGTCACAAGAGACCTGTCCCAAACTGACCAAAAATGGTCACGAGGGACCTGTCCCAGATTAACCAAAATCACCTATAAAGCAAAGTAATCCTATTCCCACTCTTCCTAATAAACCCCTCATCCTTCAAATTCTTCATCTCTCTCATCATAGCACTTCTATCAATACTCAAATAATCAGCAAGGTCAGTAAGAGAAAAAGGAAGTAAAAAGCTATTACTAAAATTTCTAATAGACAAAATAGTAAAATACCCAAGAAGCTTATCACGAATAGTACGTTTTGTTAAAAGTTCAACTCTAGTATTTAAGAATGTAACCTTACTTAAAATAAGTTCTGAAAAGCCATCATTAAGCATTTGATGAAATTTGCAGTTTTGTTTGCACCTATGTTTTAAACTATCATATGCAAAAAACAAAACCTCACATTCTTTCCTTGCTTTTACAAAAAGTTCATTATTAGTTGCAATAATGTAAAAAATTTCACCAAAAATATCATATTTATTAAAATGTTCAACAATAGTTTTATTACCATTTGAATCATATCTAACCAAATCAGCTGAGCCAGAAATTAGTATGCATAGCTGATTTCTTTTTTCTATATATGTTGTAATTATCTCATCTTTTTTAAAACTTTTTTTCTGCATTTTATTACAGTTTTTAGTACAAGCTTGTACAAAATCTTCTATTTTAAAGCTTAAGTCCATAAAGTACACCTCTTTAATCTATATAAATTTTCTACTCGAAACAAAAACATTATACACAAAAAAAGTTGCAATTGCAACTTTTTACAATAAATTCTAGTAATTTTTTATGTGAATAATAAAAAAAATCCCAGATTACCAAGCAAAATCCTAATTACAAAAAAATATAAAAAACGATAATTTTTGTAATAAATTTGTAATAAAATAAAAAAGATGTTTAAACCATTGAAAAAAGTAGAAAAAAATTCCACCAAAAAACAAATTCGAAAAAAGTTGCCTATGCAACAGAAAAAATATTTTTTAGATATATAATAAAGACATACCAAAAATGAAGGAGGAAATGTAAAATGAAAGTAATTAAAAGGGATGGAAGAGCTGTAGATTATGATAGAGCCAAAATAAATACAGCAATCGAAAAAGCCAATAAAGAGGTAAAACCAAAAGAAAGAGCAAATAAAGAGGATATTAAGCAAATAATTGAATATATAGAGGAATTAAACAAAAAAAGAATGCTTGTAGAAGATATACAAGACATCATAGAAGAAAAATTAATGGAACTTGGAAAATATGAACTTGCAAAAAAATACATAGTATATAGATATACAAGAGCTTTAGTAAGAAAACAAAACACAACTGATGAGTCAATACTTGGGTTAATCAGAAATGAAAACAAAGAGCTTGCAGAAGAAAATTCAAACAAAAACACTATGCTTGCATCAACACAAAGGGACTATATAGCAGGAGAAGTATCAAGAGACCTAACAAGAAGGCTTCTATTACCAGAAAAAATTGCAAAAGCAGACCAAGAAGGAATTTTACATTTCCATGATGCAGACTACTTTGTACAACCAATATTTAACTGTTGTTTAATAAACATTCAAGATATGCTAGATAATGGAACAGTAATGAACGGAAAAATGATAGAAAGTCCAAAAAGTTTCCAAGTAGCATGTACTGTTACAACACAAATAATAGCAGCAGTTGCAAGTAACCAATATGGTGGACAATCTGTAGACTTAAAACACTTAGGAAAATACCTAAGAAAGAGCTACAATAAATTCAAAGCAGAAATTGAAAAGAAATATAAAGGAAAACTTTCAGATGATGTAATAGAAGACTTAGTACAAGACAGATTAAAAGCAGAATTAAAAGCCGGAGTACAAACAATTCAATATCAAATAAATACATTAATGACAACAAACGGACAATCCCCATTTGTAACATTATTTTTACACCTAGAAGAAGGAGATCCATACATAAAAGAAAATGCTATGATAATAGAAGAAGTACTAAGACAAAGATATGAAGGAATAAAAAACGAAGCAGGAGTATATGTAACACCAGCATTCCCAAAACTTGTATATGTACTAGATGAATTTAACTCACTAAAAGGTGGAGAATATGATTATTTAACAAAACTTGCAGTAAAATGTTCAGCAAAAAGAATGTACCCAGACTATATATCAGCAAAGAAAATGAGAGAAAACTACGAAGGAAATGTATTTAGCCCAATGGGATGCAGAAGTTTCTTATCACCTTGGAAAGATGAAAACGGAAACTACAAATTTGAAGGAAGATTTAATCAAGGTGTAGTAAGTATAAACTTACCACAAATAGCAATAATAGCAGACGGAGACGAAGATAAATTCTGGAAATTACTAGATGAAAGACTAGAACTATGTTTTGAAGCACTAATGTGTAGACACTATGCTCTTCTTGGAACACACTCAGACATAAGCCCAATTCACTGGCAATATGGAGCAATAGCACGTCTTGCAAAAGGTGAAAAAATAGACAAACTACTATATGGTGGATATTCTACAATATCACTAGGATATATAGGAATATATGAAATGACAAAACTAATGACAGGAGTATCACATACAGACCCTAAAGGACATGACTTTGCAGTAAAAGTAATGAAACACTTAAGAGAAACAACAGATAGATGGAAGAAAGAAACAAATATAGGATTTGCCCTATATGGAACACCAGCAGAAAGCTTATGCTACAAATTTGCAAGAATAGACAAAGAAAAATTTGGAACAATTAAAGACGTAACAGACAAAGGATATTATACAAACTCATACCATGTAGATGTAAGAGAAAAAATAGATGCATTCCAAAAACTATCATTTGAAAGTGAATTCCAAAACATATCATCAGGAGGAGCAATATCATACATAGAAATTCCAAATATGCAAAATAATATTGAAGCACTAGAAACAGCTGTTAAATTTATATATGACAACATACAATATGCAGAATTCAACACAAAATCAGACTACTGCCATGTATGTGGATTTGATGGAGAAATAATAATAAACAAAGACAATGAATGGGAATGCCCAAACTGCGGAAACAAAGATCACTCAAAAATGACAGTAGTAAGAAGAACTTGCGGATACTTAGGAGAAAACTTCTGGAATGCAGGAAAAACAAAAGAAATAAAACAAAGAGTAATGCATTTATAAAAAATGAACTTTTGGAATATTTATAATTTGAAATTAAAAATAAACTCCAAAAATATCGTAAGACTTACTCTAAGCTTAAGAAAATAAAAAATAAATAGTAAAAATTAAAAAAGGGGAAAAGAAAAATCTTTTCCCTAGTTTAAACAAAATTATAAATTTCTTGCAAAAGGGGGAATAGAAAAATGAACTATGCAGATATAAAAAGAGTAGATGTAGCAAATGGAGAAGGAGTTAGAGTATCTGTTTTTGTAAGTGGATGTAATCACCACTGCAAAGGTTGTTTTAATCAATGTGCATGGGATTTTAATTATGGAAATAAATTTACAGAAAAGCAAGTAGATGAGGTGATAAATTATTTAGACCATGATTACATTTCAGGGCTATCACTTCTAGGAGGTGAACCCCTAGAAAAGCAAAACCAAGAAGGGCTTCTTCCACTTGTAAAAAAGGTAAAAGAAAAATTTCCTGATAAAGATATTTGGTGCTATACTGGCTTTGATTTTGAAAAAGATGTAGTAGGAAAAATGGCAAAAGAAAATGAAACAACAAAGGAATTATTAAAATATATAGATGTTGTTGTAGACGGAAAATTTGAAGAAGATAAAAAAGATTTAAAATTAAGGTTTAGAGGATCATCAAACCAAAGGATACTAGATGTTAAAGAAAGCTTAAAAGAGAATCAGCCTGTAGAATTTAAGATATAAATGTAAAGTGACGAATAATATCACAAATAATGTATTTTTTCTTGATTTAATAATATTATTGTGATATATTAAAATCAATGAAAAAGTTAAGGAGGTAAATTAATGTATATTAGATTACCCAAAAAATTTACTATGGATAGTGATACTACCAAAAATGTAGCATTTATAAAAAATAAGGAGTTGAAAATACGGAGAGGAACATCTTTTAGAGCAGTAATGTATGAAATTACTTATAGGAAATATGGCTTAAGGTGTCACTATTGTGGTAGATATTTGCCAAAAGAAAAAATTACTGTAGATCATATGTTTCCACAAGACTTTGGAGGGCCAACAATTACTAATAATTTAATTCCAGCTTGTAAAGCTTGCAATAATGAAAAAAATAACATGACTAAAAATGAATATTTAGCATTTTTAACAGCTAAAAAACATGGAAAAGGCAAGGAATTTAGAAGAGAATTTAATAAAAATATGAAATATGGCCAATATAAAATACCAAAAAGTTGGTTAACCAAACGGAGTATAACAGAAATAACAGCAACATTTGACTTAAAAGAAAATTATAGTAAAGGCAAACTTAGAACTATAAAATATTTTTATAATACTTATGGCATTTTAAAAAAGCCAATAGTAGTTGATAAAAATGGTTTTTTGTTAGATGGGTTCATGTTATTAATGTTTGCTAAAACAAAAGGTATAAAAGAAATACCGGTAATTGTTTTAGATAATGTGGAAGTAATTTAAAACTTTAAAACTATGTTTACAGAAAAAGACATTAAAATTATTGTCCAAAAATTAACTTATTTTTAAATTAATTTTTGGGCAATAATTATTTATTTAAATTTTAAATTAAGTTCTAGGCAATAATTATTTATTCAAATTTCAAATTATCTTCTGGAAAATAATTATTTATTTAATTTTAAATTAATTTTTGAACAATAATTATATTTATTTAAATTTTAATAAATTTTTTGATAATAATTTATTTAACTTTTAAATAAACATAAACTAAACATTTTTAGTAACAATGCTATTTATTCAAAAATTTATCCAATAATTGTTTCCTACACAAATTTTCAAATTCATCATTTAAATCTTGCAACTTAAATTCTCTATTATACTTCCTTTCCAAGCAATACTTAATAATATAATCAGCAACATCAGGGTTTTTAGAAAGTAAAGGACCGTGCAAATATGTAGCAATTACATTATCAAGGAAAAATCCTTCATATTTATCTCCAAATTTATTACCATTTCCACATAACACATTTCCAAAAGGAGAGAAAACATCAAAGGTTTGTCCACCATGATTTTCAAAACCTATAACTTTTGTCTTTTTTTCATTTAAAGTTGCTTCAATTACAATATTTCCAATACATCTTTTCTTTTTATCAGGGTTTGAGGCTGTATAATATGGAAAAATTTCAAGACCTGGGGTAGTATTTCCATTTGAATCTTTGTAATATTTTCCAAAAAGTTGATAAGCACCGCAAATTAAAAGAAAAAATGTACCAGATTTAACAGCAAGCTTAATGTTTTCTTTGTACTTTATTAAATCAGTTGCTAAAATACTTTGTTCATTATCTGCACCACCACCAGCAAATACAATATCGTAATCTTGAAAGTTTGGGGCATCATCACCTATAGAGTATCTATCAATTGTGCATATAAAGTTTCTTTTTTCTAGTCTATATTTCAAAACTTGGATATTTCCATAGTCACCATATAGCTCTAGTATGTCTGGATATAGATATAAAATTTTAAGACTTTCCATAATAGAATTCCTTTCTTATTGGTAGTATTTTTTTTAATTATTAAACTTTTTTAAAGCCGCCCTAGTTGGTTGCAAAGCAGTGTAATTTGCAATTATATATTTTATATTAGAAGTCTCATATAATTTTTCTAGAGCAGATTCCATATCTAAAAAAGGGAAAATTTTATTTTCATCAAAACCTGCAGTTTTTATTCTAATTGCAATATCATATGCTCTAGTGCCAGATGTTACAATTCTATCAACATTATTTAATTTATCAAAATTAATATCCCAAATCCAAGAAACATCTTTGCCATCTGCTAGATTATCATTTAAAACAAAAAGCATATCTTTCTTAGTTTCATTTTCATTTAGCATTCTGATACTAACATTTGCACCAGTAGGGTTTTTAGCTAAATTGATAATAGATTTACAATTTTTAATTAACATCTCTTCTGATCTTCCATTATTTAAAGAAAAATCTTTGAATGATTTTAAAACTATTTCAGTGTCAATATTATACAAAGAGCAAACAGCAAGTACTGCTAAATGATTATATATTGTATAAATGTTATTTCCAGGAATTGAATAAGTTATGCCATCTACATCAAAACATCTTTTTTCTAAATTAATATTATATGCGTATTTATAAATTTTGTTATCTCCATATCCGCAATTAGGACATTTAAATTTTCCAATATGTGAATATTGATAATATTCATAAACAAGCTTTGTTTTGCAAAATGGACAAAATTTTCCTTCTCCAGCTTCTTTCATAGTTTCTGTTGCATATTTATATTTTTCTACACTAAAATAATATACTTTTTTGTTATTAGGGTTTGCTTTTCCTAATCTTGAAACATTTGGATCATCATTATTTAAAATTAAATTTCCATTATAAGTTTTTAAAAAATCATAAATTTTTAATATTAATGTTTCAACTTCACCATTTCTATCTAATTGATCTCTAAAAAAGTTCAAGACAATTAGGGCATCTAACCTAAATGATTTAAAAATAATCGGAACATAGCTTTCATCAACTTCAAAACAAAGGAAATCTGCTTTAATTTTTCCACTTATAGTACAATTCTTTAATAAAGTAGATAATATACCAGTATCCATATTATTTCCTTCTACATTACTTACAACTTTAAAACCTGCATTACTTAAAGTATATTTTATGCAGTTATTTGTAGAGGTTTTTCCATTTGTTGCAGTAACTGCAATAACGGGGCAGTTTACCTTAAAATGGCTAAATATATTTTTATTAAATTTAAGAGCCATTTTACCAAGTATATTTCCGCCATTTTTGCCAAATAACTTAAGTATAATATTTAATATTTTTATAAAAAATATAGTAAGATAATTAATCATTTTTTTCTTTTATGATATATTAAATATAAATAGATATATAAATAAAAATAAATATAAATTAAATATAAATATAAATATAAATAATATATCATATTCCTCCTTTTTTAGTAAAAAATTTAAAACTAGCTACGACTTTGTGGAAGTTTAAATTTTGACCTCCAAGAAACTTTTCTAATAAATTTACCAAAATCTTCGTTTTTCCCAATTACAAATCCTGATTTTTCAAGTAAAAGAGCGTGTTCTTTATCTAAATATAAATAAAAAAATGAATCTGTTTCATAAACTCTATATATTTTACCATACTTTAATTTTTCTGAATTTAGCTTGTCCCAAACTTCAAAATGTTTTTCATAGAATTTAAAGCTAAATTCTTTTTCATTTACTAACATATCCTTTTTTAATTCTTTTGAGATATTATACCTTGGGCGAAAATATCTCCATAGCCAAAATATAATGCATGCTAAGATAAATGAAATACCCAAAAGATAGTTACGGTACTGAATTTGCAAAATTATACATATAAGAATTAATAGTATTATAAAAAGGGTATATATCGTATACTTAAATCCAAATTTTTTTTGATGAAATTCTAGATATTTTCTATAATTTTGTTTTGTGTATTTAGTTCTATTTTTAAATAATAGTTTCATATATATTCCTTCCTTTAAAGAAAGCAAATTAGTTTTGGTAATTATACCATAAGAAATAATAATCTGCAAATAAATTTTTTTAAAAAAATTAAAACTTTTGTTTGACATTTTTTTGTTTGTATGATATTATATGAAAAAATGAGAAATGGAGTGGTAAAAATGCCAAAAAAGAAAACAGACCTAAATAAAAGAGAAAAAGAAATACTAAAATTCATAGAAAAACAAATAATGACAGATGGGTACCCACCATCAGTAAGAGAAATAGGTCAAGCAGTAGGTTTAAGTTCAACTGCAACAGTACACGGATACCTTGCAAAACTAGAAGAAAAAGGATATATCAAGAAAAAAGACAAAAAAGGAAGAACCCTAAGGCTATTAAAAGGAGTACAAGGAGAAGAAAAAAATACATCAAGCAAAGACTTTTACACACAAAAAGAACTAGTAGAAGTACCAGTAATAGGAAAAATAACAGCAGGAGCACCAATACTTGCAGTAGAAAATGTAACAGACACATTCCCAATACCAATAGACTTTGTAGGAAACTCAGAATGCTTTATGCTTACAGTTAGAGGAGAAAGCATGATAGAAGCAGGAATATTAGACGGAGACTACATACTAGTAAAAAGGCAAAATACAGCAGAAAATGGAGAAATAGTAGTAGCACTAATAGAAGATGAAGCAACAGTAAAAACATTCTACAAAGAAAAAGACCACATAAGATTACAACCAGAAAACAGCACAATGGACCCAATAATAGTACCAAACTGCGAAATTTTAGGAAAAGTAGCAGGGGTATTTAGAAAAATGTAATCATTCACAGTTACAATTCATAGCCGTAATTTTCAAATGTAGAGGGCGGCCTGTTTTAAACCGTGAATTGTAACTATTCACAAAAAAATCACATAAAATTTACTAAAATGCAATTGACAAAATGGCACTATATTGTATAAACTAATATAATATAGTGTCATTTTTAAAGAAAAAATGGCAATCCAAATCTAATTGTTTCAAATTAATAGAAGGGAGAAAAACATGTTAAAAGTCTTAAAAAATCTTAAAAATTCTATATTTGCAGTAATAATAATTATAATACTACTATGTATTCAAGCTGCAACTGACTTAGCACTTCCAGACTACACATCAAAAATAGTAAATGAAGGCATTCAATCAGGAGGAATAGAAAATGCAGTTCCAGAAATTCTAACTAAAAAAGACCTAGATGCAATTTTATTCTTCGCAGAAAATCCAGAAGAGATTCAAGAAAATTATGAATTAGTTGGAAGTAATTTAACTAAGCATCAAGAACAAATAAAAACAAAATATTTAGGAAAAGAAGCAAGCCTAGAAGAAGGAGAAACTTACATACTAAAAGATTTAGATGATGAAACTTTAGAAAATTTGGAAGACAAAATGTTAACTCCAATAATGGAAATGGCGGCAATAACAAATGAAGAAACAGCAAATAAAATAAAAGAAAACTTAACTCAAAACCTTCCAGAAGAGCAAAAAGAGCAAATAAATAACTTAGAAGTGCTAGAAATATTAGAAGGACTAAGCAGGCAAGAAAAAGAAGCAATTTTAAACCAATTTACACAGCAAGTATCACAAATGTCAGACTCAATAAAAGAGCAAGCAGCAATTACAGAAGTAAAGCAAATTTATGCAAATGTTGGAGCAGATACAGATAAAATTCAAAATGACTACATTTTAAAATCAGGATTTCAAATGCTTGGAATAGCACTTATAAGTATGGTATCTGCAGTACTAATAATGCTTTTATCATCTAGAGTTGCAGCAAAACTTGGAAAAACATTAAGAGAAAAAGTATTCAAAAAAGTAATAAGATTTTCAAATGCAGAACTAACTGAATTTTCAACAGCATCTTTAATTACAAGAAGCACAAACGATATACAACAAATCCAACAATTAATAACACTACTATTTAGAGTAGTAGTATATGCACCAATAATAGGAATAGGTGGATTTGTAAAAGTATTAACAAGTGCAGACAATTCAATGGCTTGGATAATAGGTATAGCTATACTTGCAATTTTATTTGTAGTAGGAACTCTATTTGCAATAGCAATGCCAAAATTCAAAAAATTACAAGACTTAATAGACAAATTAAATGAAGTATCAAGAGAAATCCTAACAGGTATACCAGTAATAAGAGCATTTAACACAGAAAAGAAAGAAGAAAAAAGATTTGATGTAGCAAACAAAGACCTAATGAAATCAAATATATTTGTAAACAGAGCAATGTCAATGATGATGCCACTTCTTATGCTTATTATGAACTCAATTACAATATTAATAGTATGGGTAGGAGGACACAATGTAGACCAAGGAGTTATGCAAGTTGGAGACATGATGGCATTTATCCAATATACAATGCAAATAGTAATGGCATTCTTAATGATATCAATGATTTCAATAATGCTACCAAGAGCTGCAGTATCTGCAAGACGTATAAATGAAGTATTAGAAAAAGAACCTAGCATAAAAGACAAAAAAGAATTAAAGAAATTTGACGAAACCAAAAAAGGACTTGTTGAATTCAAAAATGTATCATTTAGGTACCCAGATGCAGACACAGAAATACTAGAAGATATAAACTTCACAGCAGAGCCAGGAAAAACAACTGCAATAATAGGAAGTACAGGAAGTGGAAAATCTACAATAGTAAACTTAATACCTAGATTTTATGATGTAACAGAAGGAGAACTTTGCATAGATGGTGTTAATGTAAAAGATGTATCTCAAAAAGATTTAAGAGATATAATAGGATTTGTACCACAAAAAGGAATACTATTTTCAGGAACAATAGAATCAAACATAAAATATGCAGACGAAAATATGTCAGATGAACGTATGATTGATGCTGCAAGTATTGCACAAGCAACAGAATTTATAGAGGAAAAAGAAGAAAAATATAAAAGTCCAATCTCTCAAGGTGGAGGAAATGTATCAGGAGGTCAAAAACAACGTTTATCAATAGCAAGAGCAATAGCAAAAGACCCAGAAATATTTGTATTTGATGATAGTTTTTCAGCATTAGACTTTAAAACAGATAGCAAATTAAGAGAAGAACTATCAAAGAAAACTAAAAACAAAACAGTAATAATAGTTGCACAAAGAATAAGTACAATATTAAATGCAGACCAGATAATAGTTCTAGAAGAAGGAAAAATTGTAGGAATAGGAACACATGACGAGTTAATGAAAAATAACGAAACATATAGGCAAATAGCATTATCACAATTATCTGAAAAAGAACTTGGTGGATAGTTAAATGTTGAAGATACAAAATAAAAATTTGTGAAAGGAGAATGAAAATGCCAGGACCAATGGGAGGACTTAGGAGAGGTCAACAAATAGAAAAGCCAAAAGATTTCAAAAAAACTACTAAAAAACTAATAAATTCATATTTATCAAAATACAAAATAGCAATACTTGTAGTAATACTATTTGCAGTTGGTAGTACAATATTTACAATAGTAGGTCCAAAGATATTAGGTAATGCTACAACTGAAATTTTCAATGGAATAGTTAGCAAAATATCTGGAGGGACAGGAATAGATTTTGGCAAAATCTTACAAATTGCTTTAACATTAATTGCTTTATATATAATAAGTGCAATATTCTCATTTGTGCAAGGATTCACAATGACAGGTGTCGCACAAAAAATTACATATAAATTAAGAAATGATATAGCAACAAAAATTAATAAATTACATATGAATTATTTTGATAAAAAAACACATGGTGAAGTTTTATCAATAATCACAAATGATATAGACACTTTAAGCATGAACTTAAATCAAAGTATAACACAAATAATAACATCAATATGTACAATAATAGGAATACTAGTTATGATGTTTTCGATAAGCTGGCAAATGACACTTATATCACTTGTAATCTTGCCAGTTGCAGGAATTTTTGTAAAAATAATAGTGGGCAGATCACAAAAATATTTCGCAAAACAACAAGACTATTTAGGACATGTAAATGGTCAAGTAGAAGAAGTTTATAGTGGACTAAATATAGTAAAAGTATTCAATGGAGAAGAAAAAGTAACAAAAGACTTTGAAAAAGCAAATTTAGAATTATATAGGTCAGGATGGAAATCACAATTTTTATCAGGACTTATGCATCCAGTAATGAACTTCATATCAAATATAGGGTATGTAGGAGTTGCCGTTGCAGGTGGATATCTAGCAATAAATGGCACAATAACTGTAGGAAATATACAAAGTTTTATCCAATACAACAAACAATTCACTCAGCCAATAAACCAAATTGCACAAATATCTAGCATGCTTCAATCAATGGTAGCAGCAGCAGAAAGAATATTTGAATTCTTAGAAGAAAAAGAAGAAGTAGATACATCAAAAGGAAGTATTGATACAGCTAAATTAAAAGGAAATGTAGAATTTAAACACGTAAAATTTGGATACAATCCAGACAGTCTTATAATCCATGACTTCACAAGCAAAGTAAAAGAAGGACAAAAAATTGCAATTGTTGGACCAACAGGAGCTGGAAAAACAACAATGGTAAAATTACTTATGAGATTTTATGATGTAACAGATGGAGAAATTTTAGTAGATGGACATAATATAAAAGACTTTAAACGTGGAGAACTTAGAAAAATGTTCGGAATGGTATTACAAGACACTTGGCTATTTGGAGGAACAGTAAAAGAAAATATCAAATACAGCAAAGAAGATGCAACAGATGATGAAGTAATTCAAGCAGCCAAAGCAGCACATGTGCATCATTTTATAAAAACATTACCAAAAGGATATAATTCTGTAATAAATGAAGAATCTACAAATATATCAGCAGGACAAAAACAATTACTTACAATTGCAAGGGTTATTTTAGCAAATCCAAAGATATTAATACTAGATGAAGCAACAAGCTCAATAGATACAAGAACAGAAATACAAATACAATCAGCAATGGATAATCTAATGAAAGGA
>CALXCJ010000001.1 GCA_944386775.1 uncultured Clostridia bacterium | reverse complement strand
TAGAAATGAAAGAAGTAAAAGAAAATGTAGAAACATTAAATGTAGAAATGAAAGAAGTAAAAGAAAATGTAGGAACACTAAATGTAGAAATGAAAGAAGTAAAAGAAAATGTAGAAACATTAAATGTAGAAATGAAAGAAGTAAAAGAAAATGTAGAAACATTAAATGTAGAAATGAAAGAAGTAAAAGAAAATGTAGGAACACTAAATGTAGAAATGAAAGAAGTAAAAGAAAATGTAGAAACATTAAATGTTGAAATGAAAGAAGTAAAAGAAAATATAGAAACATTAAATGTTGATATGAAAGAGGTAAAAGAAAATGTAGAAACATTAAATGTTGATATGAAAGAAGTAAAAGAAAATGTAGGAACATTAAATGTTGATATGAAAGACGTAAAAGAAAATGTAGAAACATTAAATGTAGAAATGAAAGAAGTAAAAGAAAATGTAGGAACATTAAATGTAGAAATGAAAGAAGTAAAAGAAAATGTAGAAACAATAAATGTAGAAATGAAAGAAGTAAAAGAAAATGTAGAAACAATAAATGTAGAAATGAAAGAAGTAAAAGAAAATGTAGAAACATTAAATATAGAAATGAAAGAAGTAAAAGAGAATGTAGAAACAATAAATGTAGAAATGAAAGAAGTAAAACAAAATACAGAAGAATTGAAAAACTCAGATCAAAAATTTGACAAAAGTTTAGCAGTTACAGATAAATTAGCAACAAAAATTTTTTCTGACCAAGATGAGTTTCAAAAAAGATTAAAAAACCTAGAAAATAATCAAAAAAATATTTTTTCTCAAATATATCTGCATAAAAGCAAAATATCTGAGAACGAAATAAAGATAAATAAAAACCAAAAGGAGATACAAAACTTACAAAAAAAGTGAATAAATAGTTTAAAATAATAAAAAAATTATATAAACTATTTATTCCTTGAACTAATAATTCATAAAAATTAATACTTGTTATAATTAAATTTTTATTCAAAGTTAGCTTTTAAAGTCAAAATTTAAAAATATAAAGCTTACAATTTAAGTAAAAGTCAAAAATAGCATAATAATTAGAGATGCATATTTCAAAACATAAAAAATTCCAAAAATAAAAAAAATTCAAAGCTTGAAAAAAAAGCAATATAGGTTTAAAATACATAATAAAGATTTAACTATGTAAAAAACAATTAAAAAATCTAAATAAAAAATAAAAAACATAAAAAGTAGAAAAACAAAGAAAAAAACATATAAAAAAATAGAAAAAAGAAAAATCACAATAAAAAGGACGAAAAAATGGGAAAAAAACTAATAATAACAGAAAAGCCATCAGTTGCAATGGAATTTGCCAAAGCTTTAAAAATAAATGCAAGCAGAAAAAATGGCTATTTAGAATCAGCAGAATGGATAATCACATGGTGTGTAGGTCATTTAGTTACCATGAGTTACCCAGAAAAATATGATGAGAAATTAAAATTTTGGAGATTAGACACCCTTCCATTCATACCAAAAGAATGGAAATATGAAATAATTCCAAATGTTTCAAAACAATTTTCTATTATCAAAGAATTAATGCAAAGAGAAGATATAGAAGAAATATATAATGCAGGAGACTCGGGAAGAGAAGGAGAATACATTCAAAGACTAGTATTTATGATGGCAAAACCTAATCCAAAAGCAAAAATGAAAAGAGTATGGATAGATTCTCAAACAGAAGAAGAAATTTTGCGTGGAATAAGAGAAGCAAAACCCCTATCAGAATATGATAGCCTGTCAGACAGTGCATATTTAAGAGCAAAAGAAGATTATCTTATAGGAATAAACTTCTCAAGGCTACTTTCAATTATATTTGGAAAAAAATTAGCACAAAGTATAAATGAAGAAAAAGCATCAATATCAGTTGGAAGAGTAATGACTTGTGTACTTGGAATGATAGTTTCAAGAGAAAGAGAAATAAGAAACTTCAAAAAAACAAAATATTATAAAATACAAGGAGAATTTGGCGAAAGTTCATCATCATTTAAGGCAGAATGGAAAGCAAATGAAAAATCAAGTGTATATAATTTACCAGTATTATATAATGAAACAGGCTTTAAAAAAGAAACTGATGCAAAAGAATTTATAAAAAAATTAGCAAACAAAAAAGCAATAATAACAGAACTTAAAAAAACTAAGCAAAAAGAAAATGCACCACTTTTATTTAATCTTGCAGAAATTCAAAATGAATGTACAAAAAGATTTAAAATAAAGCCAGATGAAACACTAGATATAATACAAAATTTATACGAAAAAAAACTAGTTACATATCCAAGAACAGATGCAAGAGTGTTATCTACAGCAGTTGCAAAAGAAATAAAGAAAAACTTAAATGGAATTGCAAAAGGATATAAAAAAGAAGATATACAAATGTATATAAAAAAGATGGTAGAAGAAAAATATTCAAGCAACTTAATAAAAACCAAATATGTAAATGACAGTAAAATAACAGATCACTATGCAATTATTCCAACAGGTCAAGGGTATGAAAATTTTGATAAACTACCAGACTTGCAAA
This sequence comes from uncultured Clostridia bacterium, assembly GCA_944386775.1. Classification (GTDB taxonomy): domain Bacteria; phylum Bacillota; class Clostridia; order TANB77; family CAG-508; genus CAG-269. The sequence continues at coordinate 83,522 of CALXCJ010000001.1, read as the reverse complement.
AACAAATATATGATGTAATAGTAAAAAGATTCTTGGCAATATTTTATCCACCAGCAGAATATAGTAAAGTTCAAGTAACAGTGGAAATAGACTTGCAAAATGAGAAAAATAATTGCGAAACCTTTTTTGCAAGTGAAAAAGTTTGTTTAAATAAAGGATATCTAGAAATATTAAAACCACAAGAAAAAACAAACTCTAAAAAAAGTGAAACTCTAAAAAGTAAGGTTTTAGACGAGTCAAAAGACCTAGAAGAAAACAAAATAGAAAAATCAGATTCTAAACCAGATGAAGAAACTTTGAGCTCAAATTTAGAGATACTAAAAAAATTAAAAAAAGGTCAAGAAGTAGAAATTATAAACTTTGAACTAAAAGAAGCGGAAACTGCACCACCTAATAGATATAATACAGGTTCTATTATTTTAGCAATGGAAAATGCGGGAAAATTAATTGAAGAAGAATCATTAAGAGAACAAATAAAAGGAGCAGGAATAGGAACAAGTGCAACAAGAGCTGAAATAATGAAAAAATTAGAAAAAATAAAATATATTGAAGTAAACTCAAAAACTCAAATAATAACTCCAACAAAAAAAGGAGAATATATATATGATATTGTAAATGGCTCTATGCAAGATTTACTTAACCCAAAACTTACAGCAAGTTGGGAAAAGGGACTTGATATGGTAGCAAAAAAAGAAATAAAACCAGAAGAATTTATGGATAAACTCGTAAATTATATTAATTCCAAATTTAGTAAATTAGTTGTTAAAAGATAATTTTAAAGTTATTGGGTGTTTTTAAAATATAAAATTATATAGAGACAAACCCATTTTAGGTTTATCTCTATATAATTTAGAATACTTCGTATATTACGAAGTTTAATCCTCTTATAGTTGCACTTTGGTATAATGCCATAAGCTTATTATAAGAGTCAAATTGTTCGGCATGTTCAATAGTTTTAAAATAAAATGTAGCTTGATGCGTTTTATCTTTTGCAAGCTTTTTAATAGCATTTTCTAAAGATAAAACTTTAGCATTATCAGGTATTGTAATATTTTGTTCATTATCAAACAAAATAAAACTTTGAATACCCTCTTTGCTAAGTTTTTTTAGCCGAAGAAGTTCAGGGATATTTTTTACTATTTTCATGCCCTTAGAAGAATATTGACAAGTTACAGTTTGACCTTTTTTTAGAAGATTCATTGCTTCTTTTTCTGTAATCTTTTTCATAGTATTCCTCCTTTAAAAAACTTTTAAAAACCTTAATTGCAGTTATATTATATTATTTTTTATATTTTATGTCAATAATTTTTGCTAAAATATGTAAATCTAAAAGGCTTAAAATAACAAAAAAAGAAATCATTTCGTCCTTTTATATATTGAGATTGATTATTTCGATAAATTTTAATTTTAAAAATTATTAATCATAAAATTATGCAAAAGGTTGCCAAAAGGGACGGAGCAAAATGGCAACTTTAAAAAGTTACCATTTACTCCGTCCTTTTGTCAATTTAGGACATCCTATTAGATATATTTTATAATTGTGTCAATATAAAAAGAAAGGAGGCAAAGCCTTAAGCTTTGCCTTTGTGAAACGGACAAAATATTTGTCCATTTGTTCCATCAATGCACTGGTGAATTGGCATTCCAAAAAGTGTTCTTACCTTAGCCTGTGTAGCTGAAGGATTTTTTGGTACATAGCACATGCCTCTGCAAGATTGGCATTGAAGTGGATAAGTTTCGTGAATTGTTACATGTTGTTCCATTGTTTTCCTTTCTGCCTTCTTTGTTTCATAATTTAAAAGAAGGACTTTGTTAAAAAATTATTAGATACACTTTAATTATACTACTAATTAACATAAATGTCAAACGATGGTTCCCCCATTTACATGAATAACCTGCCCAGTAACATAGCGAGATAAGTCGCTTGCCAAATACAAATAAGCAGGAGCAAGCTCAAAAGGCTGACCAGCTCTCATCATAGGAGTTTCTGTTCCAAAAATTTCAACTTCATCTTCAGTAAAAGAAGCAGGAATAAGGGGAGTCCAAATAGGACCAGGAGCAACACTATTAACTCTAATTTTATCTTCTGCAAGAGATAAAGAAAGAGACTTAGTAAATGTTGTAATAGCTCCTTTAGTTGCTGAATAGTCAATCAAATTTTTCTTTCCATCAAAAGCAGTTATAGAACTTGTATTTATAATAGAACTATATGAATTCATATAAGGCAAGCAGGCTTTAGTCATATAAAAGAAAGTAAAAATATTTGTCTCAAAAGTATCTCTTAATTGGTTTGCTGAAATATCAAGAATACTGTTTTGAGGAAATTGGACCCCGCAATTATTAACTAAAATATCAATTTTTCCAAACTCGGAATAAGTACAATCAGCAATATACTTACACAAATTCTCATCTCTTAAATCACCAGGAAATAGAGAGCATTTACCACCAAATTTTTCAATATAATTTTTTGTAAAATTAGCATCTTCAGTTTCATTTAGATAACTAATTATAACATTAGCACCTTCTTTTGCAAACAATATGCTAATTGCACGACCAATACCACTATCACCACCAGTAATAATTGCAACCTTATTTTTTAATTTGCAAGAAGGAATATAATTTTCATTATCAAAAATAGGCTGTGGAGTCATTTTATATTCAAGACCTGGTTGAATATTTTGATGCTGTCTTGGAAAAGTCAGTGGAATTTCTTTGCAATTTTCTTTATATCCTATATAAGGTATATTTGGATATGTATTATTCAAATTAATCACTCCTCTATATAAATCTTATAAAATATATTCAAGTTAAAACAATATTATGTACTAATATTTATTACTAAAAAGGCCAGTTCTTGTGTAAAAATATGAAATTTAAAGTTTAATTTTCTAAAAACATTAACTTAAAACTTAGTCTAAATTTATGTTTTGAATAAACTTCTTTATAATAATTTCAAAAAATTATTTAAAAATTTAGCAGATTAAAATATTACAGTTCAGCAATAAAATATTCATTGTTAGTAAAAAGCTTTTAAAGATATTTTTATAAAAAATTAGATTTTACATATATTGAATAAATCAATAGTTAAAGTTATTACTGAACTATAACATTAAAATCTGAATAAATTAAAAATCTGAATAAATTAAAAATCTGAATAAATTAAAAAATGACTTTAAAATTCTACAAAACTATGATATAATCATATAATCAAAAAGCAGAAGGTGAAACAAAATGAACACAATATTAGGTGAATTAGGAAGATCAAACAAATTTATAGAAATAATAAAAAGAATAGAAAAAAATCAAAGCCCGACAAACATATCGGGCTTAACAAGCGTTGGAATAGTACAGTTGATATCAGCAATAAATGAATACGCAAAAAAGCCAATAGTATTAATAACATACAATGAAGTTCAAGCAAAACAATTAATAGAAAACCTAAAATACTTCTCAGAAAAAGTTTTATTTTTTCCAAAAAAAGAAATTGTAACATATGATTACATAGCCGAAAGTCAAGACCTAACATATGAAAGAATAGAAACTCTAAACAAAATAAAAGACAAAAAATCATATATATTAGTAACAACAATAGAAGCAGTTATGCAAAAATTACCTGCAAAAAATATTTTATATAAAGATAGCATAAAATTCAAAATAGGAGATATCTACAAACTAGAAGAAATAAAGAAAAAACTTGTAAATTTAGGCTATACAAGATCTGAAATGATAGAAGGAAAAGGTCAATTTAGTATAAGAGGTGGAATACTAGACATCTCAATAGATGAAAAAACAGGAATCAGAATTGAATTTTGGGGAGATGAAATAGACTCAATAAGAAGTTTTTCAATATCAAGCCAACGTTCAATAAATAGCTTAGAAAAAATAGAAATAAACCCAGCAACAGAATATATATTAAGCATGCAAGTAGAGGAAATCTGCAAAAACATTAGGCAAAAAATAATAACAGAAAACCAAGAGGAAATAGTAGAAGAAGATATAGAACAAATAAAAGCAGGAAACTATTTAAGCAAGATAGACAAATATTTTGATGAATTTTACAAAGAGCAAGGAACAATCTTAGATTATTTATCAGAAAATGTAATAATTGCATTAGATGAAGAAAGCAAAATAAACCAAAGAGCAAAAAACATAATTCAAGATACAGACAATTTAATAAATCTATTAGTAGAAAAGGAAAAAATAGTACCAGAAGCATTAAGTTCAATACAAAAATATGAGCAAATAGAAGAAAAAATAGAAAAATCTAAAAATCTAATATACCTAGATAAACTAGACAATATAACAAAAAAACAACTAGAAAGATTTAATTTCCAGATAAGAGATGTAAACTATTATAAAAGCGAAATTGAAAATTTATTTAAAGACATAAAAAAAGCATTAAAAGAAAACAAAAGTGTATATGTACTTGTTTCAAATAAAGAAAAAGCAAAAAAACTACAAGAAATATTTGAAAAGCAAGAAATTTTATCAAAAATAGAAGAAAAATTAGACAAAACAATAATAGTAAAATCAAAAGAAAAAGTAGCAACAATTACAATTGGAAAAATAACAACAGGTTTTGAAAACTTTGAAACAAACCAATTAATAATCACAGCTGATGATATAATAGAAGGCAAAAAGAAGAAAAAAGTATTTAGTAACAAAGCATACACAGAAGGCGAAAAAGTTGTATTTGCAGACTTAAAGCCAGGAGACTATGTAGTACATAAAAACTATGGTATAGGTATATATATAGGAGTAAACACAATTACAGCAGATGGAACAACTAAAGACTATATAAAGGTAAAATATCTAGATGATGCAATTTTATATGTTCCAACAAACCAACTAGATAGTATAAGAAAATATATTGGTGGAGAGACCATAGCTCCAAAAATAAATAAACTTGGAAGCAAAGAATGGACAGAAACAAAAGCAAAAGTAAAGAAAAACTTAAGAGAGGTTGCAAAAGATTTAATAGAACTATATGCAAAAAGAGAAAAAGCAAAAGGATTTGCATTTAGCAAAGACACACCATGGCAAGCCGAATTTGAAGCAAAATTCCCATATCAAGAAACAGATGACCAATTAAGATGTATAGAAGAAGTAAAAAAAGATATGGAAACCCCAAGACCAATGGATAGGTTACTTTGTGGAGATGTTGGTTATGGAAAAACGGAAGTTGCAATAAGAGCAGCATTTAAGGCAGTAATGGATCAAAAACAAGTAGCATATCTAGTGCCAACAACAGTCTTAGCAGACCAACAATATCAAGAATTTAAAAAAAGAATGCAAGACTTTCCTATAAAAGTAGAGCTACTAAATCGTTTCAGAACACAAAAACAGCAAAAGGAAATAGTAAGAAAATTAAAACTAGGAGAAATAGACATAGTAATTGGAACACACAGAATGCTTAGTAAAGATGTAGAATTCAAAGACATAGGTTTACTAATAATAGACGAAGAACACAGATTCGGAGTAAAAGCCAAAGAAAAAATAAAAAAATACAAAACAAGCATAGACGTCTTAACAATGACAGCAACTCCAATACCAAGAACCCTTCATATGTCAATTGTAGGTATAAGAGATATGTCAGTAATATATGAGCCACCACAAAACAGAAAACCAGTGCAAACCTATGTGTTAGAATATGATGAAGAAATCGTAAAAGAAGCAATAATAAAAGAACTAGAAAGAAATGGCCAAGTATTTTACATATTCAACAATGTAGAAAACATAGAAAGAAAAGCATCACACATAGCTCAAATTGTGCCAGAAGCAAAAGTAAGTTATGCCCATGGAAGAATGTCAGGAAAAGAAATCGAAGACATAATGAAAGACTTCATAGAAGGAAATACAAATGTGCTAGTATGCACAACAATACTAGAGTCAGGAATAGACATACCAAATGCAAACACAATAATAGTAGAAAACGCAGACAGAATGGGGCTTGCAGCACTATACCAAATAAGAGGAAGAGTAGGAAGATCAGACAGGCAAGCATATGCATATATAACATACAAAAGAGACAAAATGCTATCAGAAGTAGCAGACAAAAGGCTAAAAGCCATAAAAGAATTCACAGAATTTGGCTCAGGCTTTAAAATAGCAATGCGTGACCTAGAAATAAGAGGAGCAGGAAGTCTACTTGGAGAAATACAATCAGGGCACCTAGAACAAGTAGGATATGACACATACTGTAATTTACTTGACGAAGTAGTAAAAGAAATGCAAGGAATAGAAGTAAAAGAAGAAAAAGACATCCAAATAGACTTAAACGTATCAAGTTACATTCCAGAAGACTACATCCAAGACGGAAGCCAAAAAATAGAAATATATCAAGACATAGCACTATGTAGAAAAGAAGAAGACATCCAAAACGTAATAGACGAAATAATAGACAGATTTGGCAACATGCCAAAAGAACTAGAAAACCTACTAGACATCGCAAGAATAAAATACCTAGCACTAAACCTACCAATAACAAAAATTGCAAGCAAAAAACTATCAGTAATATTCACATTCGAACAAAATACACAAAACATAGACATACAAAAACTAATAAAAACATATCAAAACAAAATCAAATTCTCAAGTGGAATCAAACCAATGATAACACTAGAAATAGGCACAACAAACGAAAGGCAAATACTAAACGACGTAACAGACTTCCTAAAAAACTTAAATGCAAGCAAAAATGAAAGCTAAACAAAACTAAAATTATCAACAAAATGACCCAAACAAGGAACAATCCTAAAGGGTCATTTTCATTTTTGCAAAAAGCTGAAACTAAAAATTAATAAAAAATGTTTAAACAAATAAATATATGTAAATAATAAAATAAATGATCACAAGGGACCTGTTCCAGAATAACCAAAAATGGTCATAAGGAACCTGTCCCAGAATAACCAAAAATGATCACAAGGGACCTGTCCCAGATTAACCAAAAAGGAAGAGTGAAGTAATATGAAGTTAGGAATCGCATTATCCGGAGGTGGTATAAGAGGAATAGCACATGCCGGTGTTTTAAAGGCGTTAGAGGATAATAATATTAAGCCTGATATTATAGGAGGAACAAGTTCGGGTAGTCTTGTTGCTTCACTTTATGCTATGGGTTATTCGCCCTATTATATATTTTTGCTATTTAAAAGATATGCAAAAGATATGGTAAGTGTTGACCCTGTTCCTATTATTGGTGGTTTAAAGGAGTTTTTGGTTAATAAAAAGATAGGTTTATCTGGCTTTAATAAGGGTGATAGTATAGAAACAGAATATAATGAGCTAGCTTATAGAAAAGGGATTAAAAAAATTTCAGATATTAAATTTCCACTTGTTATTACTTCTGTTGATATAAAAAGGGCAAAAGAGTATATTTTTACAAATAATATACCAGATGCAAAAGATGAAAATATAGGATATATAAAGGACATTTCAATAGGAAAGGCAGTAAGGGCAAGTAGTAGTTTTCCTCGGAATATTTTGTCCTTGTGAGTTTGAAGGACATAGTTTTTTAGATGGAGGAATTTTGGATAATGTTCCGGTTTTTGAAGTAAAGAAGCAAGGCGCAGATGTAGTATTAGCAGTTAATTTTAAAGCAGATACTGTTGATGAAGAAAGTAATTTGATGGATATTACAATGAGAACTTTAGATATAATGGGAAATAAAATTTCAGAAGATTGCCTAAATTTTAGTGACTATTGTTTAACTGTTGAAACAGATAAAACAGGTTTACTTGATGTTAGTAAATTAGATAGTTGTTATGAATATGGATATAAAGCTGTTATGAATGAGATTTGTAATATAAAAAATGTAATAAAAAAATTTAAATAATAAACTTTAGAACTAAATTTTATAAAAAAGAATATTATATATTAATTGTTAATTAAGAATTGGAAGTGTATTAATTTGGATATAAAATATTTTGATAATGCTGCAACAACTAAGGTTAAAGATGAAGTGTTTAGAGAAATGTTACCATATTTGAGGCTAGAGTATGGAAACCCATCATCTGTATATAGTTTAGGAAGAACAGCAAAAAGGGCAATGGAAATTTCTAGAAGAAGAGTTGCTTCTATTTTAAATTGTGATAGTTCTGAAATTTATTTCACAAGTTGTGGCTCAGAAAGTGATAACTTAGCACTTAAAGGCTTGGCATACATGCAAAAGTATAAAAAAACAGGAAAAAACCATATAATTACGTCAAAAATTGAACATCCAGCCATATTAAATAGTGCAAGAACTTTAGAAAAACAAGGTTTTAAAGTTACTTATGTTCCAGTAGATAACAAAGGATTTATAAGCTTAAACTCAATAGAAAATGCCATAACAAATGAAACATTTTTAATTAGTATAATGTTTGCAAATAATGAAATAGGAACAATACAAAAAATTGAAGAAATTTCGAGTATAGCACATAAAAATAATATAATATTCCACACAGATGCAGTTCAAGCAGTTGGAAATGTTCCAATAGATGTAAAAAAACTTGGAATAGATATGCTTTCACTATCAGGACATAAATTATATGCACCAAAGGGGATAGGAGCATTATATGTAAAAAATGGTATAGAATTTGAAAGATTTTTAGATGGGGGAAGTCAAGAAAAAGGAAAAAGATCTGGAACAGAAAATATTGCCGGAGTAGTAGCTCTAGGCAAAGCTTGCGAAATAGCTCAAAAAAATTTGCCACAATATATGGAAAAATTAAAAACTTTTAGAGATTATTTCTTTTCCAAAATTCAAGAAAAATTTCCAGATGTTGTAATAAATGGAAGTTTAGAAAATAGACTACCTGGAAATTGTAATATATGTTTTAAAAATATAGAATCAGGAGAATTACTATTAAAACTTGATGAAGTAGGAATATGTGCATCAGGAAGATCAGCATGCTCTTCTGCAAACTCTATTCCATCACATGTACTAGCCGCAATAGGAGTTCCAAGTGATATTGCAAAAGGTGCTCTTAGAATTACATTTGGTGATTTTAATACAATAGAAGATGTGGATTTTTTGGTTAGAAATTTAGAAAGAATTGTAAAAAAGTAATCTAAGTGCTAGAAAGAAAGTTGAGAAAGAAAATTGCTAAAGTAGATAGATAAAAACGGCAAATTTTGAAAAATTGTTATTTTGCTCTATCTTCTTTGGCAACTTTTGTTTTGTACCCTTTGACATAAAGGAGGCAATTACAATATTTTTGTGCTATGGCTAATCTTTTCTAATAAGCTTATTTATGTTTTTAATGTAAAGTAACCATTTTCGTAATTTGCATAGGTTATGTCAAGTTTTGTACTATCATATGGTATTTTACCTACCAACTTATGGCAATACTGAAACATCATATCACTTCTTGTAACTTTACTATTATTCCATTTTTCACTTACATATATTGTTCCTAAATTAGTACACCATTGGAACATTCTAGTCATATTAGTTACTAATTTTGTATCAAAACTACTTAAGTCTAAAGTTTTAAGTTGGCTATTTCCTGCGAACATATAGTTCATATCAACGACTTTGCTTGTATTAAAATTACTTAAATCAATAGTTTCTAAACTATTACATCCATTAAACATTGAACTCATATCGGTACAATTATTTGTGTCAAAATTACTTACATCTATAGTTTTTAAACTTTTACAATTTGCAAACATACTTCCCATATAACTTGCTGTACTTGTATTTAAATTGCTTATATCTAGTTGTTGCAAATTTATGCATTGTTGGAACATATAACCAAAATTTGTAACATTATCTGTATATAAATTACTTAAGTCAATTGTTAATACATTTTCTAATCCATAAAATATATTTTGACAACTTGTTGCTTCTACTCCATCATATCCACCAATATATAAATCATAAAACTCATTGTTTGTTTCATTAGGCATAAACCAAGCCATTACACTTTTATCTTGGTTTTTTGATACATCAAAACTTGTTATAGCATTATTAGGAACTGTATCATAATCTACTACTTTAATATTTAATATTTGATTTTTATATTCTTTTATTTTTTCTTGAAAATCAAGTCCACTTTCCATTAATGGTAAATCTTTATAAACATATTCAGAGATATTTCCATTATCATCTACTTTGTACATTCTATGTGAATTAGTAAATTCAACAATTAATTTTTTTCTTATTATTTTAACATCTGTTTTTTCTTTTCCTGTTATTTTATCTAATTCTTCTTGTAATTCAGATTGTTCAATATTCCCATATTTGTTTTGTTGCATTGTTTGTACTACAGAAGTTTCTACAATTTCTTTTTCATTAGAGATTTCTGTTTTTTCTTTTGCATTTTTGGAATTTTTTATTAGTCCATTATCTCCAGTTAAATTAGATATTGTTATTCCAGATAATATTAGTAATATGATTATTATAATAACTAATAGCATTAAAGTTATCCCCTTAGTTTCTTTAAATGTTTCTTTTGGATTTCTTATTTTCATTTGTTGCCTCCTTTTAGAATTTATTTTTTTAATTAAGCTAAAAAATTAATTAAAATAGATATTCTTCTGAAGTATCGTAATATGAAGTGTATTAATAATTTATCAAGCTTATTTTTTTTATTCTAATTGTAGTTTTATATTTTTGGTATATTGACTTTTTATGTTCGAAATGCTATATATTAATCAGTAAATAGATATAATTAATTTTTTAGCTTAATTATATCTAGATAATTATCATAATTTTTTTAAATACTATATTAAATCTAGAGTTTGATATCTAAAATGAGCAAACCGTTACCTAAGTAAGATTTGCTCATTTTTAAAACATTTTTTATCAAACTATTTTTTTAAAAGTGAAAAATTTTTTTAATACAACCAATTGCACACCTAATTCCATCCACACTAGCAGACATAATACCCCCAGCATACCCTGCACCTTCACCACAAGGATAAATTCCCTTTACATTAGAATTTAAATTCTCATCTCTTACAATCCTAACAGGAGAAGAACTTCTAGTTTCTACACCTGTTAAAATACTATCTGGATTTGCAAAGCCTTTTAATTTAGTATCAAAGTTTAGTATTCCTAATTTTAAAGTTTCAGAAACAAACTTTGGCAAAATATCATTTAAATTTGAAAGTGTATATCCTGGCTTATAGCTTGGAGTAATAGTACCAATTTTTGTAGATTTAACATTATTTAAAAAATCTTCAAACCTTTGCACAGGAGCATTATAATTTTTGCCACCTAAGTCAAATGCAAGAGTTTCTAAGTTTTTCTGAAAATTAATACCTTCAAGTGGAGAGCAAGTTCCAAAATCATCTGGTGTCACATTAACTAAAACAGCACTATTAGAGTTTTTACCATCACGTGCAAAAGTACTCATACCATTTGTTACAATTGTATTTTCTTCACTTGAAGAGCCAATAACTTCCCCACCTGGGCACATACAAAAAGTATAGCAAGACCTTAAAGAAGGCAAGTGGCAAGATAGTTTATAATCTGCAGGAGGCAATTTTAATTTGCAATTTAAGCCATATTGAGCCTTATTTATTTCTTCTTGCAAATGCTCAATTCTAACTCCTACAGAAAAATTTTTAGGCTCTAAAGTAAGTCCTTTTTCATATATTTTATAAAAAGTATCTCTACTACTATGACCAATTGCAAGAATAAGATTTTCTGCATAAAATTCGTGAACTTTATTATCTAGTACATTTTTAGTTATAACAGATTTAATTTTGTTATTTACTATATTAAAATCAATTGCTTTAGTATTAAAATAGAATTTACCACCCTTATTTATAATATATTCTCTAATATTGTGTATAACTGAAATTAGTTTGTCTGTACCTATATGAGGCTTAGCAAGATATAAAATTTCTTCAGGTGCCCCAAACCTTACAAACTCTTTAAGTACCTGTTTGCAATATTTTGAATTAATACCAGTAGTTAATTTCCCATCAGAAAAAGTACCAGCACCACCTTCACCAAATTGTACATTAGAATTTATATTCAAATGTCTATTTAAAGTAAAATTATTAATATCTTTTTGTCTTTCTTCTACAGTTTTACCTTGTTCTATTATAATAGGTTTTATATCATTTTCAATAAAAGTTAAAGCTGCAAATAGTCCAGCAGGTCCGGCTCCAATGATTACAGGAGTTTTTACTGCGAGATGATTATTTGTTTTATTTAAATTGCAATCTAAAGTAGAAGTTAAATTGTAATCCGAAGTAGAAGTTAAATTGAAATTCGAATTATTAGTTAAATTGCAATCTGAATTACAAGTTAAATTGAAATCCAAATTACAATTAAAATCACGATTTGACTTAGAATGTATAGGACTTAGAGAATCTAAAATTCTCAAACTTGAATTTTCTAACTCAATAATTTTTTCTACTTTTTTATATTTATTCTCATTTTTAACTTCCACACCTATAGAATAATTATAATGTATATCATTTTTATTACGAGCATCAATTGATTTTTTCAATATATGCCAAGATAATACATCTTTTTTATTTACATTATATTTTTTTAAACACCTTTCAAGTAAAACGTCATCATCTAAATCTTCATAAATTTTTACATTACTTAATTTTAACATATCAAAACTCCAATTCTTTATTTTATAATAAATATTATACTATTTTTGAGTAAGTAAGTAAATCTAAGAAAGAAAAAAATTGCTTTATTTTAAAGAATAAAAAAAATTATTTATAAAAAAGTTGTAACCAAAATAAAAAAAAGGTTAATATATAAATAGATATCTTAAATAAGGAGATTTAGATCTAAATTGAAAAATAATAACAATTTTGACATTGAAAAAATGATAAAAAAATACAGTAATTATGTCTATAAAATAATAAATAACACAGTAACTGAGCAAGTTACTATAGAAGACAAAGAAGAAATAATTTCAGATGTGTTTTTTATATTATGGCAAAACCAAAATATAATAGACAAAAATAAAGATATAAAAGCATATATTGCAGGAATTACAAAAAATGTAATAAAAATAAAATTAAAAAAAGTTAAAAAAACATCCAAAGCAGAATGTGATATAGATGATTTTCAAAATTTTTTACATACAGAAAAAAGCACAGAATCAATATTAGAAAAAAATGAAGATTTTGAGCAATTAGTGCAAGAGATAAAAAGGCTAGAAAGTGATGAATATGAAATGTTGATTAATTATTATTATAAAGGTAAAAAAATCAAAGAAATTGCAAATGAATTTAAGATATCTGAAAGCAAAGTTAAAGTCACTTTATATAGAATAAGAAAAAAATTAAAAAAAATTTTAAAGAAAAGAGGGATGTAGTTATGAATAACCAAGATAAGCAATATTTAAATTATGATAATATACAAAATATTTTAAAAAATGTAAAGGAAAAAATAACTATATCTAATTTAGAGGAGGAATATAAAATGAAAATAAATCAAAAAAGAAAAATAATTGGTTTGGCAGCTGCAGTTATATTGTTATTTACAGGTTCTTTTTTTACAGTAGATGCAGTAAGTAATGGAGAAATAACGAAAAGTATTAAAGAAAAGATTAAAAGTAGCATAGAAGAGCAAATAAATAGAGAAGTTGAAGTAGAAGATGTAAATGTGCAAAAAGATGAAAATGGTATGGAAATAGTAACTTATAAATTAAAAGATGGAGGAATGTTAGTTTTAAAGGGTCAGGATTAATTTTGGGTTTATAAATTGAATATAAAATCAAAAATAAATTTAAATAAAGAAAGTTCCTATTTTGAACTTTTCCCTTCAAGTAGATACCAACAAAAAAGGTGTCTAGTTGAAGGGAAAGAATTTACTTTATGGAACTTTCTTTTTTTTGTTTTTTTATCATAAACAACTAATAATTTCAAATAAAAAATAGATATAATTAAGCCTTTTTGGTTAATCATGACCAGGTCATAATTGACCATTTTTTAATATACTTCCATTTTTACTTCTTTATTTTTAAATGCAAACACTATTTTTGTTATATTTGTAAATCCTCTTTCTTTCAAGTTTGCTTCATATCCTTTTTCTTCTATTTGTTTTTTGGCATTTTTTATTGTGTCTTCTATTGTTTTTTCTTCCATATCATCTAGCACTTTAAATTCCATTATAAAACCATTTCCTTTTTTGTCTTTTGGTTCTAACATTATATCATATCTACCTACACCTGATTCTCTATTTGAATTTACATAGTATGTATCTTTTAAGCCTACAAGCATCCCTAGTACAAATGCGTGGTAAAAGTTTTCTGCTGTGTTTTCTCCTACGTCCATATAGCTGAACATTTCTTTTACTAATATTCTGAATTTTTTTTCAAATTCTTTAAAATTTAGTGTTACTAAATCTTTTAATATACTTTTTAAGTCATTGCCGGCTACTTTATTTCTAAACCAGTCATCTATTATTTGATTAAATAGATTTTTTATTTCATAGTTTGGAATTTTTACTTTATATGTATGCTCTGCTAGATCAACTACTTCGGTTATTTTTAAGTATCCTGTTCCAAGCATCAGCCCCCATATATTTTCTTCGTTTTGTTCTATTCCTACTATTACTGTTTCTAGGTTTATTGGTACTTCTATTTCTTCGTCTTTTAATAATCTTTCTATTTTTTCTTTTATTGTGCTTGAGTTTTTTAGTACTAGTTTTATTAAATCATTTGAGCTTGTGTTTACCCAGTATGGCATTAATTTTCGGTCTGTTAGGTAATTTAATATACTCCATGGGTTATATATTCCACTTGTATTTCCTATTGTATATCCATCATACCATTTTTTTATTTCTTCTTTTTCATCTTCTATATTAAAGTCTTTTATGATTTTGTCCATTTCTTCTTCTGTTATTCCAAAATCACTACTAAATTCATCATCTAAAACTGTGAATACTTTAAAATTATTTGCTCCGGCTAAATAAACTTTCTTTTGCAACTCTTGATACTCCTGTTAGTACTGTTTTTTCTAAATATGGGTTATCTTTGAAAGTTGTTCCATAGAAAGTTTTAAAAAATTTTATGGCTTCTTCATAATATCCTTCTACATATGCATCTTGCAATGGTACATCATATTCATCAATAAGTAGCATTACTGGTTTTTCATATTCTTTATATAGTAGTCTTATTAATAATTTTAGGGCATTTTTTAGGTCTATTTCTTCTGCTTTTAAGTTTAAAATTTTGCTAAACATTTCCTTTTCTACATCTAGTAATTTATCACTTTTTAACAAATCTGCAAAATCTATATATAGATCTACTAGCACGCTTTTTAATGCTAGTAACATTTTTTCGAAGCTTGTATCTCTTACATCTTTTAGTGTTAAATATATTACTGGATAAAACCCAAGTTTTGATGTGTATTCTTCTCCTTGGCTCATTATTTTTAAGCCTTTGAATAAGTCTTTGGAATCTTTTTGAATGCAGTCAAAATAGTATTTTAGCATACTCATATTTAAAGTTTTTCCAAATCTTCTTGGCCTTGTTATTAATATTACTCCTGATTGATTGTCTATTATATTTTTTATATACATTGTTTTATCTATATAGTAATTTTTTCTTAATCGTAACATTTTAAAATCACTTATTCCAATTCCAATTCCATACATATATTTGCCACTTCCTTTTACGTTTATATTATTATTTTATAGTGCAATTGTACTACAGAGAATTAAAAATATCAAGAATTAAATTGTTAAAAGTTTTTGCAATATAATTAAATTATCTGTCACTAACATTTTGCAATATAATTAAATTATCTGTCACTAACATTTCCAATATAATTAATTTTTCTGTCAACTTTTATTGATAAGTATTGAAAAAAGCAAAAATCACATATATAATTTAATGTAAATATACTTATTAATGAGACATAATAGTTTGAAAAAAATGCTTTCATACACTATGCATACCACAGAAAGGAATGTAATTTTTATGGAAATTAACCAATTTGAAAGAGAAGAGGTATTAATAGGAAAAGAAAACCTAGAAAAATTAAAAAAAGCAAAAGTAATAATTTTCGGTATAGGCGGAGTAGGCTCATTTTGCACAGAAGCACTAGCAAGAGCAGGAATTGGTAAATTTACTCTAGTAGATTATGATATAATAGATATAACAAATTTAAACAGGCAACTTCACGCACTTAATTCTACAATTGGGAAATATAAAGTAGAAGTAATGAAAAGCAGAATACAAGACATCAATAAAAAAGCAATTGTTGAAACTATTTTTAGTAAAGATGGAACAGAGCTAGAGGAAAACTTAATAAACCAAACCTATGACTATGTAATAGATGCTGTAGACACAATCACTACAAAAATAAAATTAATAGAAAAAGCAAAACAAATAAATGTACCAATAATTTCTTCAATGGGAACAGGAAACAAGCTAGACCCTACAAAATTTAAAGTAACAGACATATATAAAACATCGGTATGTCCTCTAGCTAAAATAATGAGAAAAGAACTAAAAAAGAGAAATATAAAAGATTTAAAAGTAGTCTATTCAGAAGAAGAAACTAAAAAAATAGAATCTGAAAAAGAAAATACAAATATAAATATAAATATAAATACTAAAGTTATAGGAAGTATATCATTTGTACCATCAGTTGCAGGCTTAATTATGGCAGGTGAAGTAATAAAAGATATAATTAACTTATTATAAATAATGTGAAATAATAAAAAATAGCATTAATTTATTTATTATAAATAAAATGTTAATTTATCTTTCATAGGAATAAATTTATATATTGTAATTTTTATATAATGAAAAATATATGCAATTGAAGCTATTACAAATGTAAGAAAATAGCTAATAAAAGAATAATCTTTTTCTATAATAAAATATTTTATAGCAGATAATCCAAAAGCCAAAGCATATATAGAAATGCAGAAAAAAGAGCAGTGTACTACTATTTTAATAATACTAGTTTCACTAAAAATCTTAGCATTATTTATTTTTAAAGCTCTAAGTTCAACAAATAAACATATAAAAAATGAAACAATAATTATATATATCATAAAATCACCATCTAAATTATACTAGAATTTGAAAAGATAATCAATATATGTTAAAATGATTTTGGTGATAATATTGGTTATAACATGTATTGTAATGATAATTCTAATTTTTTATTTTATATATTTACTAATAAAATTTTCTGGAACTGAAAAACCTGAATTTAATATAAATTATTTTAGAGATAAAGAATATATTAAATATCCTCCAATAATTGTTGGATATTTATACAATAAAAAAGTAAAAGAAGAATATTTTATTGCAACAATTTTAGATTTTGTTTGTAAAGGTTATATAAAATTAGAAAAGTCCGCAAACGAAAAAGATTATATATTTACTGTATTAAAAAAAATAAAAACATCACCAATAGAAAGTTATATTTTAAAGATATTTTTCAATAAAGATTTTCTTGATATTGGTGTTAAGCAAAGTTTATTACAATTTAAAAAAATAATGAAAAATGAAAAAAGATTTGGCAATTTGGGACGAATAAAAAGAAATATTAGTACTGCAATTCGAGAAGAATTTGATAGTAAAGAAGAAGTAAAAAAAATTACTAGAAGTACAAATATTAAAAATATACTAATTTGTTATATATTATTTTTAGTAGCTTTTATTTTTTTAGCAATCGAAAACGGAGGAACTACGGAGTGGGGAATGACTTTAGGTATACTTACATTTAATTATATTTTATTTAGTATAGGGTTATTAAGTGTTAAGGAAGCCGTACTTGGAGTTGCTTCATGGAGTACAGCCATAATTATAATGGCGATTATTTTTAATACTTTTCTTTATGTACATTTTTTACCAATTTTATTTTTACTCTTAGCAATAATTGCTGTAATTATATTATTTGATGATACATTACAAAGAAAAAAGACAAAACTTGCAAATGCAACTGAAATGATAAAAGGTTTACGAAGATATATAATTGATTATAGTAATATTAAAGAATATGATTTAGAAAGAGTATATTTATGGGATGAATATTATATATATGCAATTGTTTTAAATGTAAAGAAACTAGATAATTTTTAATTTTAATTATCTAGTTTTTTAATAAAAAAATGAAATTATAAAACTAATATAAATTTATTTAAAGTAAAAATGAAATTAAGTTCAATTTTTAAACTTTCAATTTTTTAATAATCTTAATCTCATCAAACAAAGTATCAATTGCTTTTTTACGTCTTTCATAACTTTCGCGATATTCTGTTAAAATTTGATGATAATTTTCAGGAGTTTCATTTTTTTCTAAAAATATCTTCATACCCTCTAAATAATAATTTTTCTTTTTATCAGTTTTTGCTTTATTCATTTTTTCTTCATATTTTTCAACCTCAGTTAATCTTTTTATATTTTCCTTTAAAGAATTAACATAGTCAAAAGTACAACTAATTTCATATTCAATATCATCTATAACAACAGAAATTAAAGCTTTTACAATTATAGGATTATCTTTTCCAAGCTTTGAATTTTCAGACATAACTTTTAAAGCATCAGATTTTTTAACATCTTCGAGAGGTTTTGTGTTATCAATTATAATTTTTAAAGTATCTGTTATTCCAATGTGTGTTTTATACTGCCTTTTACTTACAATTGCATCATATTCATCAGCAACACGAATAATCTGACCTTCATAAGGAATGTCTTTTTTTGTAAGCCCTTTAGGATATCCTGTTCCGTTTAAAGCTTCATGGTGGTAAATAGGACCTGCTGCATATGGTCTTAATTTTGGATCATTCATACAAATATCATATCCTATAGTAGTATGTGTTTTTATAATTTCATATTCTTCATCAGTTAACTTACCAGGCTTTTGCAAAATTTCTTGAGGGATAAATTGTTTACCAATATCATGTAAATATGCACAAATAGTACAGTATTCAATAAAACCTTTTTGGCAATGCAATTTTTCACAAATACGGCAAGTTAAATTTGCAACATGCTCACAATGTTTCCTTGTAAAAACATCTAAGCTACCTAAAATATTTAATTGATATTGCATAGTTTTGTCTAAATTATATGATTTTAGACTGGTTGGATCATAAAAATCAAATTCTTCTTTCATAGTTTTCTTCTCCTTATTATTTTCCTCCAGGTATAATTGAAGCTATTCTTCCTGCAAAGTCCATAAAGTTTTGTGATTGAACAATGACTTTACCAGGTCCTACTAATTTAGTTAAAAATAAACCTTCTCCTCCTAAGAATATATTTCCTATTCCTTTAACTGTTTCTATTTCATATGATACTGTTGGTTCAAATCCTACAACATTTCCTGTGTCTACTTTTAGTATTTCACCTGGAGCTAATTCTTTTTCAATTGGATCTCCATCGATTTCTAAAAATAACATTCCTTTTCCTTTGGCTTCTTGCAAAATAATTCCTTCTCCACCAAAAAGGGCTGCTGAAATCTTTTTAGTAAATTTTACACTTAAATTTATATCATCTTCAGCACAAAGAAATGCATTTTTTTGCAATATTATTCCTTGTGGCATATTTGACATATTTAATTCTAAAATATCTCCTGGAACTGTTGTTGCAAAAGCTATTTTGGCTCCTTCTTTTTCTGCTGTATAGGAAGTCATAAAAATGGATTCCCCTGTAAATATTCTTCCTAAACTTTTCATCATACCCCCACGAGCATTTGTTGTCATTCTTATTCCTTCTGTTTGCCAAGTCATACCACCACTTTGTGTAAACATTGTTTCTCCTTTATTTAATGTTACTTCAACTACTGGTACAGTTTTTCCTAAAATTTCGTATTGCATATTTATTCCTCCTTTATTCTCATATTTATATATAATATAATACATTTTAATATAATAATTGTCAAACTATTTTTATTTTTCTTTTAATTTCTTGCTGCAGTTATGTAAAAATACAATTTATTGATTTATTCAATTTATCTAAAGTCTTATTTTTATAAAAATGTCTTAAACCCAATAAGTAAAATCAGGAAAAATCTTGAAAAATCTACAAACATATGTTAAAATCTATAAATAAAAATAAATGGAGGAATAAGAATGTATAGAACTAAAAACTGTGGAGAATTAACAATACAAGATGTAGGAAAACGAGTAGAACTTTCAGGATGGGTTCAAAAAATTAGAAACCTAGGAGGAATGACATTTATAGATTTAAGAGATGAATGTGGAATTACACAAATAGTAATAAACGAGCAAATGCAAAACGAGCAAATCCAAGAAAAAACAGACCCCAAAAATGCAAATCAAAACCAAAATATAGATATAAAGCAAATAACAACAGAAAGCTGTATCCACATAGAAGGAACTGTTGTAGAAAGAAGCAATAAAAACCCTAAAATGAAAACTGGAGAAATAGAAGTAATAGCAAACAAAATAGAAACTTTAGGAAAATGCAAAAATGTTTTACCATTTGAAATAAACACAAACCAAGAAGTAAGAGAAGACTTAAGGCTAGAATATAGATTTTTAGACCTAAGAAATGAAAAATTGCATAACAATATTCTAATGCGTTCAAAAATAATAAAAGCATTCAGAGACAAAATGGATGAACTAGGATTTACAGAAATACAAACACCAATACTTGCAAACTCTTCTCCAGAAGGAGCAAGAGACTATTTAGTGCCAAGTAGATTAAATCCAGGAGAATTCTATGCTCTTCCACAAGCACCACAACAATTCAAACAATTACTAATGGTAGCAGGATTTGACAAATACTATCAAATAGCACCATGTTTTAGAGACGAAGACCCAAGAGCAGATAGAGCACCAGGTGAATTTTACCAACTAGACTTCGAAATGAGTTTTGCAACACAAGAAGATGTATTTAATGTAATAGAAAAAGTAGTGCCAGAAGTTTTTGAAAAATTTTCAAACTGGAAGGCAGACAAAGGTCCATTTATAAGAATACCATACAAAGAAGCAATGGAAAAATACGGTATAGACAAACCAGACCTTAGAAATCCACTAATAATACAAGATGTAACGAAACTATTTGAAAAATCAGAATTTAAAGCATTTGAAGGAAAAACAGTAAAAATAATAATTGTTCCAAATGGAGCAGAGCAAGGAAGAAAATTCTTTGACAAAATGACAGATTTTGCAAAAACAGAAGAAGTAGGAGCAAAGGGCTTAGCTTGGGCAAAATTAGAACAAGATGGAAACCTTCAAGGAGGAATTTCAAAATTTATAACAGAAGAAATAAAACAAAAGCTAATAGAAGAATATGGTATGCAAAACGATTCAGCCATGTTTTTCATAGCAGATGAATTCGAAAAAGCCCAAAAAATAGCAGGTTTAATTAGAATAGAATTAGGAAAAAGACTAGACCTATTAGAAAAAGACGTATATAGATTCTGTTTTATAGTCGACTTTCCAATGTACGAATTATCAGACGAAGGAAAAATAGACTTTAGCCATAACCCATTCTCTATGCCACAAGGAGGAATGCAAGCACTAGAAAACGAAGACCCGCTTAACATACTTGCATATCAATATGACCTAGTATGTAATGGATATGAAATGGCATCAGGAGCAGTAAGAAACCATAACCCAGAAATAATGGTAAAAGCATTTGAAATAGCAGGCTATACAGAAGAAGAAGTAAAAGAAAGATTTGGAGCACTATATAATGCATTCCAATATGGAACACCACCACACGCAGGAGCAGCACCAGGACTAGACAGAATGGTAATGTTAATAGAAAATTCTCAAAATATAAGAGAAGTAATAGCATTTCCAAAAAACAAAAAAGCAAGAGATCTGCTTATGAGAGCTCCATCAGTAGTTTCAAAAAAACAACTAGAAGATGTACATATAAAGCTAGATATATAAAAAAGTCGCAATTGAGGATAATTTCCCAATTGCGATTTTTTTGGATGATAAAAAAATTGAAATTTCTCCTTTTGATATAATAAATGTGGTTCGTGAACCGCAAAATAAAATCAAAAAGAGGAATTATTAATTTAAGCATTTTTCTTTTTGTCAGATTTATTTGGTATTATAAGATCTTTTCCAGCAAGTAGTAATTTTTTTGCTGATTCTATTTGTTCATGTGTTAATTTTACATTTGGAGCTAGTTTGTATAATTTAATTAATGTGTTTGATAAATCAAAGTATAAATTTCCGTTTTCTAAATCTATTTCTTTATTTTCAGTGTTTCCAAGTAAATAATCAATAGAGACATTAAAAACATTAGCAAGCTTTGTTGCGATTTCAAGTCTTGGTTCTCTATCTCCACTTATGTATCTTGAAATTGTTACATTAGTTGTTCCTACTAGTTCTGCTAGTTTCTTTTGTGTTAAATTGTATTCTTCCATTAATGATAATAATCTATAGCTAAATTTATCTGCATCAAATTTCATAGAAACCTCCCATATGTAAATATTATAAAACTTGGTTAAAAAGACATATAAAATATTGCCAAAATTATAATAATAAAGAAATAATTTATCCAATCGGTAAGGAAAAAGAAAAATATTACCTAATTTGTTAAATCTTAAACTAAGAAAAACAATAAAACAATATCAAACTTATACCCCAAATGAAACAAACTAATTATTAGTTATAAAAATCATTATTGTTCAGGAATAATTAAAAAATAGCATAATTGAAAAGTAGTTATAATTATTTTTATTATGCTGTAACTACATTACCTTTAAAAATTTGCATAAAGTGTTACAGTTCAGTTGTAAAATTCTTTTATTCATGCAATGCTTTTTAACACATTTTTATAAAAAAGAGACTTCACATACATTTAATAAATGAATAATTGTTCTTCTTACTGAACTGTAACCATAAAGTTAAGCTTAGATTAAAAAAAAACTTGGAATTTTGGTCGTTTTATAGTATAATATTAAGGATTTAAATAAAAAAGAAAAATAAAGGAGAAATTAATGGCAAAAAAGGTATTATTAGGAATGAGTGGAGGAGTAGACAGTTCAGTTTCAGCAATATTATTAAAAAAACAAGGGTATCAAGTAATAGGCGCAACAATGAGATTATGGGAAAACAATAATTTGGAAAAAGAAAAAAATGATAAATCAATACAAGATGCAAAAAAAGTTTGTGAAAAATTAGGAATAGAGCATAAAGTATTTGACTTAAGAGAAGAGTTTAAGAAAGATGTTGTAAAAAATTTTTTAGAACAATATGAAAATGGGAAAACACCAAACCCTTGTGTAGAATGTAATAAAAGTATAAAGTTCGGAGCTTTTTTTGAAATAGCAAAAAAATTAGGAATTTCAAAAGTTGCAACAGGGCATTATGCAAAAATAGAATATTCTAATAAATATAATCAAAAAGTTATATTAAGAGCAAATGAACAAAAAAAAGACCAAACTTACTTTTTATACTATATTCCAAGAGAAAAAATAGAAAATATAATATTTCCACTTCAGGACTATAATACAAAAGAAGAAATAAGAAAAATAGCATCGGAAAATAACTTAGAAGTTGCAACAAAAAAAGATAGTCAAGAAATTTGTTTTATAGATGAACAAGGTTATCAACAATTTCTAACAAAATGTGGAAAAATAAAGCCTAGAAAGGGAAAAATAATACTAAAAGATGGTACAGCCTTAGGAGAACATATGGGGTATGTAAACTACACAATAGGTCAAAGAAAGGGATTAAAAATAAGCTATAAAGAACCTTTATATGTTATAGGCTTAGACCCAAAGAAAAATGAAGTAATAGTTGGAAATGAAAAAGACTTATATAAAGACTTTTTATTTGCCAAAGATATAAATTGGCAAGTTCCAAAAATGCAATATGAAGGCAAAATTTTATATGCTAAAGTTAGGTACAGAGCAAATATAGCAAAATGCAAAATAGAAAAAATCGAAATAGAAAAAGCAGAAAATGGAAAAGTAGAAATTAAAGAAATAGGAAATGAAAAAATAAAAATAAAATTTGAAGAACCACAAAGAGCAATCACTCCCGGTCAGTCTATAGTATTTTATGATGAAGAAGGCGTTTTGCTAGGGGGAGGTATAATAGAATAATAAAAAATAAAAAGTAAAGGATAAAATAAAAAATAAAAAATAAAAAGTAAAGAATAAGAAGTAAAGAATAAAAAGTAAAGAATAAAAGGCAAAAATTAACAATTTAAAAAATAAAAATCAAGAAAGAAGGCAAAAACAATGGAAACTAATATACAAAACCTTGTAAAAGAAGTAGAAGAACAAATAAAACCACAATTTTCAAAAATAGAAGAAATTTGTGAAAAAAACAGTATAAAAGTAATAAAAGCTTTCCAAGACTGTAACCTGCAAGAAATGCATTTAAATTCTTCAACAGGTTATGGAATAGATGAACCAGGAAGAAATAAAATAGAAGAAATATATTCAAAAATATTTAAAGCAGAAGATAGTTTAGTAAGAGCACAATTAATATCAGGAACCCATGCATTAGCTGTAACCTTATCTGCACTGTTAAGACCAAATGATACTATGCTTAGTATAACAGGTGCACCATATGACACATTGCAAACTGTTATAGGCCTTGGAGAAAATGTAAGTGAAAGTTCATTAAAAGCATATGGAATAAAATATAAACAAATAGAACTTATAGATAATGAATTTGATATTCCAAAAATTCAAGAAACTTTGAAATCAAATCAAATCAAACTAGTAGAAATACAAAGATCAAGAGGATATTCAACAAGAAAAAGTTTAACTATAGAAAAAATAGAAAAAGCAATAAAAGCTATAAGAGAAGTAAATAAAGAAGTTATAATAATGGTAGATAATTGTTATGGCGAATTTGTCCAAGAAAAAGAACCAATAGAAATTGGAGCAGATATAGTCGTTGGATCACTTATGAAAAATCTTGGCGCAGGAATAGCCACAAGTGGTGCATATATATCTGGAAAAGCAAAATTGATAAAACTATGTGCTGAAAGATTAACAGCGCCAGGTATAGGAAAAGAAATAGGACCATCATTAGAGCAAAACACAAAATTTTTAAAAGGACTATTTTTTGCACCACAGGTTGTAGCAAGTAGTATGAAAACAGCAGTATTTTCAAGTTGTATATTAGAAAAACTAGGGTTTGATGTAGATCCAAAATATAATGAAAAAAGGGCAGATATTGTGCAGACAATAAAATTAGGAACTAAGGAAAAATTGATAAAATTTTGTCAAGGAATACAAAAAGGCTCACCAATAGACTCAAACGTAATTCCAGAACCAAGTCCAATGGGAGGCTATGAAGATGAAGTAATAATGGCAGCAGGGACATTTACAGAGGGCTCAACAATTGAACTAAGTGCAGATGGACCAATACGTCCTCCATATATAGCATATATGCAAGGAGGCTTAACTTATGAATATGGTAAATATGGAGTATTAAAAGCTATAGAAGAGATGGAAAAAGGAAAAGCTTAAGATAAAACAAAAACTATGGAAAAAAGGAAAAGCTTAAGATAAAAATAAAAGCTATAGAAAAAATGCAAAAAAGAAAAGCTTAGGATAAAGCAAAAACTATAGAAAAAATGCAAAAAAGAAAAGCTTAGGATAAAGCAAAAACTATAGAAAAAATGTAAAAAGTAAAAGCTTAAGATAAAAAACAGAAACCACAGAATAAATCAAAAAATGTAAATTTTAATAAAATTCGAAGCTAAACAATAAAAATAAATATTAAAAAATAAAAAAGGAATAAAAAAATGAAAGTAGTAGTAATAGGCGGTGGACCTGCTGGAATGATGGCTGCAATAGCAGCAAGACAAAGTTTAAATGAAGTAATAATATTAGAAAAAAATGATATGCTAGGTAAGAAACTATTGATAACAGGAAAAGGAAGATGTAATATAACATCTTCTTTAAGCATAGAAGAATTTATAAAAAATACTCCAGGGAATGGAATGTTTTTATATAGTGCATTTCAGAAATTTAATAATATAGATATTATTAATTTTTTAAAGGATCAAGGGCTTAAAGTAAAAGAAGAAAGAGGAAACAGAATTTTCCCTGTAACAGATAAATCAATAGATGTTTTAAATTGTTTTAAATCTAAATTAGAAGAATTAGATATAAAAGTTTTTTATAATGAAAAAGTAACAGAAATTATAAAAAATGAAGATGAAAATAAAGTAATAGGGCTAATATCAAATGGAAGAAAAATTTTAGCAGATAAAATTATACTTGCAACAGGAGGAAAAAGCTATCCATTAACAGGCTCAACAGGTGATGGCTATAATATTGCAAAAAAATTGGGACATACAGTAACAAAAATAAAACCATCATTAGTTCCTTTAGAAATATATGAAAAAGAAATATGTAAAAAATTGCAAGGATTATCATTAAAAAATGTAAGTATCACAATAAAAAATGACAAAAAAACTATATATGAAGATTTTGGGGAAATGATATTTACACATTTTGGAGTATCAGGACCTATAATACTTAGTGCTTCAGCACATTTAGTAAGATATAGAAATATAGAAGAATTAATGAAAAATAAGCAAATAACTCTAAACTTAGACTTTAAACCAGCATTATCCTCAGAAAAATTAGAAAAAAGAATTATAAGAGATTTTGAAGAAGTAAAAAATAAGCAATTTAAAAATAGTTTAGAAAAATTATTACCACAAAAATTAATTCCTGTTATAGTAGAGCAAAGTAACATAAACCCTGAAAAAAAGGTAAATGAGATTACCAAAACAGAAAGGAAAAACCTAGTAAATATTTTAAAAAATTTTAAGGTAAAAATACAAAAATTAAGACCAATAGAAGAAGCAATAATAACATCAGGTGGAATAAATATAAAAGAAATAGATCCAAAAACAATGCAATCTAAAATATGTAATGGATTATATTTTGCAGGCGAAATAATAGATGTAGATGCATATACAGGAGGTTTTAATTTGCAAATTGCATATTCAACAGGGTATGTTGCAGGTAAAAAATGGTATTAGAACTAGGTATATTTAATATTTATAATTACTTTAAAAATATTAAATATTAAGTATTAATTATTATTAATTATTAATTATTAATTATTAATTATTATTTATTATTAATTATTAATTATTATTTATTATTTATTATTATTTATTATTTATAAGAGGAGGAATACTAATAATTTTTGTATTAAGTATATAAATATTTATCAAAAATTTAATTTAATAAAATGGAAGAATTTATAACAATAAAAGAAAATGTATCATTCGAATTGGTAGAAAAAAAGTCTAAATTTATTGCTAATTTAATACCAGTAAATAATAAAGAAGAAGCAGAAGAAAAGTTAAAAGAAATTAGAAAAAAATATTTTGATGCAAGACATAATTGTTTTTGTTATAGAATAATAGACAACGAAGAAAAGATAATAGAAAGAGCAAGTGATGACGGAGAGCCATCAGGTACAGCCGGTGATCCTATGCTTAATATTTTAAGAAAAAATAATTTGGCAAATGTTTTAATAATTGTTACAAGATATTTTGGAGGAATTTTGCTAGGAACAGGAGGACTTGTTAGAGCTTACTCAGATGCTACAATAAATGCAATTAATATTGCAAAAAAGCAAGTAATGGTTTTAGGGTATGAAATGGAGGTAATTATAAATTATTCAGACTCTGAAAAATTTAAATATTATTGTAAAAAAAATTGTATTAATATAACAGATGCAAAATATGAGCAGAATATTGTTTGCAAAATTACACTAGAAGAAGAAAAAAAAGAAAGACTTTTCAAAGATTATGAAACAAAAAAGATAAATTTAGCTTTTTTAAAACTTTTAGATAAAAAAATTATAGTAAAATGTATATAATTTTCCCACTTTCGTAAAAAATACATAAAAATAAAATTAATTTTGTTGTAATATCCCAAATAAGAAGTTATAATCACAAATGTAAAAATTTTACATTTTGAAAAAATTAGGAGGGATACTATGAGAGAAAAAATTAGTATATTAATTGCAGATGATAACCAAGACTTTACAAAAACACTTGCAACTTATTTGGATGAACAAGAGGATATGGAAGTTATAGGAATGGCAAGAGATGGAACAGAAGCGGTAGATATGATTACAAATACAACGCCAGATGTTGTTTTATTAGATGTAATAATGCCACACTTAGATGGAATAGGAGTTTTAGAAAAAATAAATATAGTAAAAATAGTAAAAAGGCCAATATGTATAATGCTATCAGCAGTAGGACAAGATAAAATAACACAAAAAGCAGTTTCATTGGGTGCAGAGTATTATGTGGTAAAGCCATTTGATATAGAATTACTTATAAAAA
Organism: uncultured Clostridia bacterium; assembly: GCA_944386775.1. Classification (GTDB taxonomy): domain Bacteria; phylum Bacillota; class Clostridia; order TANB77; family CAG-508; genus CAG-269. The sequence continues at coordinate 55,323 of CALXCJ010000001.1, read as the reverse complement.
GAATTAGAGAATTAAAAAATTATAGACCAAGCCAATCAGGAAATAATTTTATTGCAAGAGAACCAAAAATGAAATATGTAGAAATTGCAAATGGTTCAGCAAAAAGAGAAGATAATTTAGAAGCATTAGTTACAAATGTAATCCATGAAGTAGGAGTTCCAGCACATATTAAAGGTTATCAGTATTTAAGGGAAGCAATTATTATGGTAGTTAATGATATTGAGGTTATAAATCAAATTACAAAAAGCTTATATCCTCAAATTGCAAAAAAATTTAGTACCACTCCTTCAAGAGTAGAAAGAGCAATTCGCCATGCAATAGAAGTAGCATGGGGAAGAGGTGAACAAGCAGCAGTGGAGAGCATATTTGGTTATACGATTTCAGCAGCTAAAGGAAAACCTACAAATAGTGAATTTATAGCAATGATAGCTGACAAGCTACGCCTTGAATTAAAATCAGCATAGGGATTAGGGGACGGCCCTTGAGAAAATATTTTTGAATTTACAAGGCTATAAACTCTATGAAAAAAGTCATAGAAAAAGTGCAAAATCAGCAACCAAGGCAATAAATGAAAAATTCATAGGACTATAAACTTCCAAGATTTATTGGTTAATTTAAAAAAAGTTAATCAGTAAAAATTGGGGTTTTTTCGTATAAAATCTGATTTTGTGAAATTTTGGTTTGTTCGCTTGATTTTTGCAAACAAATGTTGTATAGTATTAAGCATAGGAAATGAGAATAAGCAGAGTGTGTTGCCACCTTTAACTCTTTGATGTGTACATATTATTCCACAGCTTTTAGCTTGTGAGATTGACAACTGGGGGTGGTGCTATGGTAGAATCAGTTTTATTAGTAATCATCAAACTACTTTTCTTTGGATTAGTAGGTGTAACTATCATAAATTTTGCCTTAGTAATCATCATCTTGTATTTACTACATAGGCAATAAAAAATAACCATTCTGCTTTGACGGGTTGAATGGTTATTTTATTCTTCTCGGCAACCACTTTGTGGTTTCTCCATTTCCTATAATTATTATAGCATAAATTTAGAAAATGTCAAATATAATTTTTTAATAAAATTGCATAAAAAGTGATATTTGCAACAGAAAAAATAATTTTATATTTAACTTAATTACAATAAATTTAAATGGAAAAATTTATTGCCTTGTGAACCTTTAACAAAATTCAAAAAGTTTGTTTTAGAGCAATTTACCATGCATTTGAAAAAAATTTTAAAAAATGGACATACTAAAATTGGTGATAATATGAAAGTATCTTTTTTAAAATTTAAAGGAACAGGAAATTATAGAATAATGAAAGGTCTAGGTTTTGATGTATACGAAATACAAAAGCCAGAACAAGTAGACGAAAAAATACAAGAACTAAAAACTAAAGAATATAATACTGTTATAATAACAAGTGAGCTTGCAAGTTTCTCACAAGATATAATAAGAAAATACAAAAATGACAATACTTTTAATATTATAATAACTCCATCAAAAAATGAAAAACTAACCTAAAAAGATGTATAACATGAAAAAATATGGAAAAAATATAATTAAATACATAATTTTTAGGAGGTATACAAAGTGGAAGCCAGTAACTTGAAAAATATGGTAATATTAAAAAATTTACCATCAAATTTAGTAGAAGAAGCGATTATAATATTAAAGCAGAATAGAAAAGTAAAAAATTTAGAGCATATTAAAAAGCAAGAAGAAATAAAATCAAATACAAAAAAAGCAAATTCATCAAAAGAAAAAGATTATATAGTAAAAGAAGCAGAAATGATAGTAAATGAATATATAAAAAAAATAGAAAAAAGCAAAGAAGATAAAAAAGTAGAAAAAAACTTAAAACTTAAATACAAGAAAAATAAAAAATTATTACTTATATCTACTATAATAGCAATAGTTGAATTAATTTTATTAATAATTTTATAAGCAAGTAATAAAAACACCGATTTTCACATATAGTTTATAAAGAAACTAAGGAAGAGGTGTTTTTTTTATGGAAAGAATGATGTCAGTAGAAGAAAAAATTAGACGAGCAGAGGAGATATATGCCAAAAGAAGAGGAGAAAATGCAAGAACTACTGCAACAGTAAAATTAAACGAAAACAGTAATCAAAAAGATATAAAACTTTTAAAAAGAATGATTATTCAAATAATAGTATGTATAGTAATATATTTTATTGTTTATATAATAAATAATAGTCAATTCATATTTTCAGAAGATTTTATAAAAAAAGTAAATGAAATATTATCATATGATACAAATTTTGTTCAAATATATGAAAATTGTAAAAATTTTATTATAGGAATAATTCCAAACTTAGAAAATAACCCAAAAGATACAGATAATCAAAATACAAATGTGCAAGATTCAAACTTGGAAAATTTAAATAATCAAAATGAAGAAATTCAAAATACGAATCAAGACCAAACAAATAATTTAAATACAAATGCAGAAGCAATAGGTGGAGCATCAAATGAACAGGTATCAGAAACTGAAAATGAACAAATAACAGAAGATGGCCAAAATGTAGAAACAACCCAAGATGCACAAGATATACAAAATGTAAAAAATACAACAACATTTATAAAGCCTTTAGAAGGAACAATAACATCAGTTTTTGGAATGAGAGATCCATCTACTGAAACAGTGCCTAAAAACCATACAGGAATAGATATAGCAGCAAATTTGGGTACAAAAATAAAATCAGCAACAGGAGGTGAAGTTGTACTAGCTTCAGAAGAGGGAGATTATGGCAAACACTTAAAAATACAAATAGGTGAAGTTAGTATAATATATGCACACTGTAATGCTTTATATGTAAAGCAAGGAGATATAGTAATGCAAGGACAAGAAATTGCAGAGGTAGGTTCTACAGGAAATTCAACAGGACCACATTTGCATTTTGAGATAAGATATCAAGAAAGAACAATAGATCCACAAAAAATTTTAGATTTATAAGTTTGGAGAAATGCCATGAGATTTAGAATTGATTTAAAAATATTATTTTTTTTAGTGTTTTTCTATTTTACAAAACAAATAGATATATACATATTGATGATTATTTTTGTAGTAATACATGAATTAGGACATCTAATTATAGGCATAATATTAGGGTTTAAACCAGATAAATTAGAATTAATACCAGTTCGGGCAAACTATTTCTTTTAAAGTTAATTTAGAAGATATAAATAAAAAAATATTAAAAGGAAGCAAATTAGTTATAAAAGAAATAATAGTTGCAATTTCAGGGCCATTAACAAATATTTTGATATTAATAATTTTTAGTTTAAGTAACTTTAATATTCCCCAGAAAATGTTAATAATATATGTAAATCTTTTAATAGTATTATTCAATTTACTACCAATATACCCACTAGATGGTGGAAGAATATTAAAAGGAATATTGCACATTTTTTTAGGAAAAGAGAAGTCTAGTAAATGTATATATAATATTTCTATAGTTGCTGTAATAATATTAACAGCAATAGCAAGTATTGGAATTTTATATTTTAAAAATATTGCAATATTTATAATAATTGTGTATTTGTGGTATATTGTAATAAGAGAAAGTATAATTTATAATAAAAAACTGAAATTATATACTGAAATAAAAGAACAAATAAATAGCAGAATACAATGTAAATTATAAAATTTTAACAAGAGAACTTGAAATTAAGTAAAAAAAATAGTACACTTATATTGAAATATAAGTGTAAGGAGATGCAAAAGATGAGTAAATTAAAATATCAAAATAGAGGAATAACATTAATTTCTCTTTCGATTACAGTAGTTATATTAGTTTTAATTACAGGAGTTTTAATATATAATGCCAAAGACAGTATAGATATTAGAAATTACAGAAATCTAGTAAATGATATACAAAATTTAAGAGACAAGGTTTCTGAATTTTATAATGAATATGGAAATATACCAGCACAAACAAAATATTCAAACTTAAGTGAAGATTTAAAAAAAGTGTTAAACACACAAGAACTACAAAATATAGATGAATTTTATGTAATAGATTTGCAAGCAATGGAAGGAATAACACTAAACTATGGAAAAGATTATGAAAAAGTAAAAAATAATAATGGAAATGCAAATAGTTACACAGACTTATACATAATAAACAAAGCAACACACGGAATTTTTTATGCACAAGGAGTAAAAGTGGAAGATGGTGGAACTACTACTACATATTACACAGATTACTTAGAGCCAAATAATGAAGAGATAGATTATAGGTATGTAGAAGGAGTAAAAATACCAGAAGGATTTTACTATGTAGGAGGAAGTAAAGAAGAAGGAATAGTAATATCTGATGTAAAAGGGGATGACTTAGAAAATTCAAAAGGTGGAAATCAATTTGTATGGGTACCAATTGATGGTTTAAATATTGAATTAGGTAGATATAAATTTGGCGATAATGGCGAAGAAATAAATTTTGAAGATAAGCTTATGGATAACTATTATATAGAAGAGTATGTATCTGAATATGGCAATATTTCATCAAAAGACATATATGAATTTAAAAGAAGTGTAGAACTTTATAAAGGTTTTTATATTGCAAGATATGAAGCAAGTTATGGACTTGATGGAAAACCAAAATCTATAGTTTCTAAAAATAATGCAAGTAGTAAGCCAACTGGGGAAGGTACGCTATGGAACTATGTTACACAGGCAGAGGCAGTAGAAGCATGTCAAAAAATGTATGAGGGAAATGAAGAGATACAAAGTGATTTAATAAATAGTTATGCTTGGGATACAACCATTTTATATATCCAAAAATATGGAGAAAATAGTGAATATTCTAAACAAAAACCATTAAGCAATGTAAGACAAAATACAGGAACTACTGGAGATGTTCAATGTAATATTTATGATTTAGCAGGAAATTTAAGAGAATGGACTACAGAAACAAGTACATACACCGATATATATGATGATAGACCTTGTATAAGTAGAGGAGGAGGCTATGATTTTTCTGAAATAACAAGTGCAGATAGTAGGAGTGTAGATGCAACATATGCAAATGGAGATTTTACTTTTAGACCAATGATATATTTTAAAATAAAAGAAAAATGGTCACAACCATATACTGAAACCCAAAAATATGTCGATATAAACCGGAGATACAGCATATATTCCAAAAGGATTTAAAGTAAGCGAACTGGAAGATCTAAATGTAATAGACAAAGGTTTAGTTGTCCAAGATGGTAATGGAAATGAATATGTATGGATAAAAGTTCCAAAAGAAATTTTTGAAGATATATTAAGCCCATATGACTATGATAAAATAGAAGAAGTACTTATAGAATACACTAAAGATTACAGAGAAGAAGGATATGAAGATGTATGGCACGATGGATGTGGTATAGAAACAGAGAAAGAATATAATGACCTAAAAAATAGAATGTTAAAAAGTATATATGAAAATAATGGCTTTTATATAGGACGATATGAGACTGGCTCAGAAACATATGTTACATCTGCTAATAATGACAATAGAACACCAGTTATTAAACAAGGAGCATACCCATATGGATATATTACATTAGAACAAGCACAAACTATAGCAGAAAGTATTGGAGCAGAAGATTGTATAACAAGTTTAATGTTTGGAATACAGTTTGATTTAGTAGATAAATTTATTGAAGAAAGTAGTGGTAAATCAAAATCTGAATTGCAAGCAGATTGCATTTCATGGGGTAATTATGCAAATTCTATTTTCTGGATAAAAAAAGGTAGTTATGCAATACAAAATTCAGATACCATGGAGTTAGGACCTTGGACAAAAGCTAATAATCAATTTAAAAAAGACGGTTATCAAGAAAATATATGGGCAATATGTACAACTGGTGCTACTGAAAGAAATAAAATTCTAAATATTTATGACTGGGTTGGTAATGCTTGGGAGTTTAGTTTAGAGAAAGGAAAAAATGATGTAGTTGTTAGAAATGCTGCAAGTAATAATAATAGTTCAGTATTTAAATTTGGATATAGAAATAATGTTAGTAAAACATATACAGAATATGATGTTGTGCCTAGAGTATGTATTTTAAAATAAATTTCATATAAATGGATAATAAAAGAGATGAAGAAAAATAGTAATTAAAAAATTAAAAATTGCTACTTTTCTTCTTTTTTCTTATTTACCTTAAGTAATGTCTTAAATTATTGCTACAATTTATAGACTAAAATAATATATTGAGAGTGTTTACAAATTTTTAACTATAAATAGCAAATTATTAAATTTCCTCATTTTTCGTACAAAAAATGAGGAAACTTTTTCTTACAACCATTGACTTTTAGCTAAAATCAGTGTATTATATAATCATTAAAATTTAGTGTTTTTAAAATCCTAAGGAGGAAAATTATGGGAGAAGTAATTGTAATAACATCGGGAAAAGGTGGAGTTGGAAAAACAACAACAACAGCAAACCTAGGAGCAAGTCTTGCAGTAGAAGGCAAAAAAGTAGTATTAATAGACACAGACATAGGACTTAGAAACCTAGATGTAGTAATGGGCTTAGAAAATAGAATAGTATATGATATAGTAGACGTTGTTGAAGAAAAATGCAAACTAAGACAAGCACTAATAAAAGATAAAAGATTCAAAGAACTATACCTTTTACCTGCAGCTCAAACAAGAGACAAAAGTGCAGTAAATGAAGAACAAATGAGAGAACTAACAAGTAAACTAAAAGAAGAATTTGATTACATATTAATAGACTGCCCAGCAGGAATAGAACAAGGATTTAAAAATGCAATAGCAGGAGCAAATCGTGCAATTGTTGTAACAACAGCAGAAATATCAGCAATAAGAGATGCAGATAGAATAATAGGGCTTTTAGAATCATCAGAAATAAAAAATCCAGAATTAGTAATAAACAGAATAAAACCTAATATGGTCAGAAGAGGCGAAATGATGGATGTTGAAGATATTGTTGACTTATTATCCATAGATTTAATTGGTGTTGTACCAGATGATGAATATGTTGTAACTCAAACAAACAAAGGTGAACCAGTAATACAAAACAAAAAAGCTCCATCAGGAAAAGCATATATGGAAATAGCAAAAAGAGTATTAGGCGAAAAAATAGAAGTAACAATACCAGGAAGAAAAAAAGGTTTTTTTGAAAAAATAAAAAGCCTATTTAAAAAATAAAATTAATAAAATATACATATCAAAAGATAAGTTTTAAATTTAGTAAATATAAGTTACAAAGACTATGGAGGTTAAGAAAGAATGTTTGAAAGCATAATAAAATTCTTTAAAAATAGAGGGAAAAAAGAAGAAAAAAAAGAAGTAACAAATTCAAAAACTGCAGCAAAAGAAAGATTACATTTAGTGTTAATGCAAGATAGAGCAAATGTATCAGCAGATTTTTTAGAATTAATGAAACAAGAAATAATAGAAGTAATCAAAAAATATATAGATGTTGATGAAGAAGCAATAGATGTACACTTAACAAATAAGGAAAATGAAGATGGTACAAATGGTGCACCAGCTTTATATGCAAACATTCCAATATTAAATATAAAAAATGAAGCAAGAAAAATTGATAAAATAGACAAAACAGAAAAAGAAAAAAGTACACTAGAGCAAACAAAACAAAATACTGATAAAAAAACGGTAGAGGTAAATGAGCAAAAAGTAAATAATTCAGATGGAAATAATGATAAACAAAATACTACTGAAGCAAATAATAGTAATGAAAATACTAGTAATATAAAATCTAACAATGAAAACAATAAAAATGTGAATACTAAAAAAACAGATTCAGAAAGTAAAAGTACAAGCAATGGAAATAGCGCTGAAAATATAGAGCAAAAAAACAAAGGTGCAAGCAATGTAAACAGCAATGAAAGCATAGAGCAAAAAAATAAAGGTACAAGTAATGTAAACAGTGGTAAAAACATAGAGCAAAAAAACAAAAATGCAAGCAATGTAAACAGTGCTGAAAACATAGATTCAAAAAGCAAAAGTACAAGTTAAATCAAAAATTATAAAGAAAAAGAGTGATTTAATTGAGAAAAAGAGAATTAAAAAATATGGAATGGGGATTGTTAATAGTTGCAATAATTCTATCAGCCATAGGATTAGTTGCACTATTTTCAGCTACACAAGAAACAGAATATGACGAATTTAAAAAGCAAATAATATGGGTTATAGTAAGTATTGTAGCAATGATTATTACAATGTGCATAGACTATGAGTTATTAGTAAAAATATCACCTGTTTGTTATGGAGTAATTATAATTTTGCTAATTGGAGTTTTATTCACAAAACCAATAAATGGTGCTACAAGTTGGTTCGATATAGGTGCTTTTTCTTTTCAACCTGGAGAATTTGCAAAAATATTTGTAATACTGTTTTTGGCATTTGTCATATCTAAAATCCAATCAAGATATAAAGAAGATATTAATAAACCAACAAGAATATTATTAATCTTGCTTGCAGTAGGACTTCCAGTATTATTAATAGTATTAGAGCCAGACTATGGTACAGCAGCAGCATTTATAGTAGCTTTAGCAATTATATTATTTACATCAGGAATAGATAAAAAATATATTATAGCAACATTTATAATAGTAGCCGTATCAGTACCACTTCTATACAACTTCGTATTACCAGAACACGCAAAAGAAAGAATAGACATATTTTTAAACCCTGAATCAGATCCAAGAGGAGCAGGATATAATATAATACAATCAAAACTTGCGATAGGTGCAGGAGGCCTAACAGGAATGGGACTATTAAAAGGAAACCAAACACAACTTGGATTTTTATACCCAAAAACAACAGACTTTATATATTCTGTAATAGGAGAAGAAATGGGTTTTGTAGTAGCAGGTAGTATAATAATATTATATGTATATTTCATAACAAAAATATTTTATGTAGCAAAAACAGCTAAAGACGAGATAGGCTCAATAATAGCATCAGGAATTGCCGGAATATTTATATTCCACGTACTAGAAAATATAGGTATGGTAATGGGCTTGTTACCAATTACGGGAGTTCCTCTTCCATTTATAAGCTATGGAGGAAGCTCAATGATTACAAACTTTATAATGCTAGGAATTCTTTTAAACATAAGTGGAAAAAGGCAAAAGACTATATTTGTAAAGTAAGTAAATAATTAAAAAATATTAATGATTATAAATTATGACTAAAAAATCTTTCTTAAGAATAATGTATAACTTACAGTAAAATACTATGGAAATGTAATATATGATACTTTAAAAATCTTTTGGAAAATTTAATATAAACATAAAAAGTAATTAAAAGGAGAGGAAGAAAAATTTACTTAAAAAAACTAAAAATAGGAAATGTAGAACTAGAAAATAATATAATATTAGCACCAATGGCTGGAATTACAGATTATGCATTCAGAAAACTATGCAAAGAATTTGGAGCAGGTTTAGTTTGTACAGAAATGTGCAGTAGTAGAGCAATTTTTCATGATGATACAAAAACCAAAAGTTTATTAAGAACAAGTGAAGAAGAAAAGCCATTATCAGTACAAATTTTTGGAAGCGAAGAAGAAGTTATGGGATATGCAGCAGAATATGTAAGTAAAGTAGCAGACATTGTAGATATTAACATGGGGTGTCCTGCTCCAAAGGTTGTAAAAAATGGAGATGGAAGCAGGCTATTACAAGATATAAATAAAGCCTCAAACATAATTAAAGAAGTCGTAAAAAAATCAAAAAAACCTGTAACACTAAAAATCAGAAAAGGCTGGGACGCAAATAGTATAGTTGCTCAAGACTTTGCACAAATGGCAGAACAAATGGGAGTCTCAGCAATAACAATACATGGAAGAACAAGAGCTGAATACTATTCAGGAAAAGTAGATTTGGAAATTATAAAAAAAGTAAAACAATCAGTAAAAATTCCAGTAATAGGAAATGGAGACATTATAAATGAAGAAACAGCATTAAAAATGTTTGAAGAAACAGGTGTAGATGGCATAATGATAGGAAGAGGCAGTTTTGGAAATCCTTGGATTTTTAAAAGAATAATCTACTACTTACAAACAGGAGAAAAATTAGAAGAAATTTCACCTAAAGAAAAATTAAGAATTATAAAAAAACATATAGAATATGAACTTAAAGAAAAGCCAGAAATTGTTGCAATAAGAGAACTTAGAAAGCAAATATCTTGGTATACAAAAAATTTAAAAAATTCAAGTGAATTTAGAAATGAAATAAATAAAATAGAAAATAAGGAAGAGTTAATAAATAAAATAGAAGAATATTTTAAAAATATCTAATGAATAGTTACAATTCACGGCTTAAAACAGACCGCCCTCAAAGGCTTTATTTATATAAAATTTATTCCATTCCTCGGCGAAATAAAGTGATTTAGCCCTTCTAAATATAAAACAAACGAAAATCTCGCTTGCATCCTTCGCGCTTCCTCATTTATTTTATATTAAGAAGGGCTACAATCACGAGGGTAGCATTCGTCATTATATAAATTTTATATAAATAAAGCCTTTAAGGGCTACTCTACATTTTAAAATTACGACTGTGAATGTAACAATGAATATTTTAATTTTCAAAGAATACTATTTTAGTAGTAAAACTAAAATAGGAGGGATAGTCTTGAAAAATAAAAAAATCATTTGGATATTTTTTATTTGTATAATAATTATTATAGCAGCTTTATTAATCATTTTTTCAAAAATTTTTCAAAAAAATACGGCTAAAAATATGAAAATTGGAAATAATACTAATAGTCAAGAAATTGTAAATAATATTTTAAATATTAGTAAGTATGATGCAACAATTGAAGTAGAAGTTTATAGTAATAAAAATACTAATAAATATAAAATAAAACAAAATTACATAGATGAAAATAATAATTATCAAGAAGTATTAGAGCCAAAAAATATTGCAGGAGTAAAAATAATAAAACAAGAAAATAAATTAAGTATAGAAAATACAAATTTAAATTTAGTAAAAGTATTTGAAAATTACCAAGTAATAACAGATAATGTATTAGATTTATCAGTATTTATAAAAGAATATAAAAATGAAAAAGAGGCAATGTATGAAGAAGCAGGAGATTATATAATAATGACTGTAACTTCAAATGATTCTAATACATATGTAAAAAATAAAAAACTATTTATAAACAAAAAAACAGGAAAACCAGAAAAAATGGAAATTACAGGGACTAACAAAATTGAAAAAATCAACATAATATATATTGAGGTAAATATATAAAATTATGACAAACTACTAAAATAGATAAAAATATTTTACTTCAAACTAATATTTGAAATTGCTTGACAATAAATTTCAATTGGAGTGAAAAAAATGGTAATAAAAAGAGGAGATATGTTTTATGCCGATTTAAGTCCGGTAATTGGTTCAGAACAAGGAGGCATAAGACCTGTAGTAATAATACAAAATGACTTGGGAAATAAATATAGTCCTACAGTAATTGCAGCTGCAATAACATCACAAATGAGTAAAACAAAGCTGCCAACACATATAGAAATAGAATCAAAAGACTGTGGTTTAAAAAGTGATTCAGTTATTTTAGCAGAGCAAATAAGGACTATAGATAAGAGTAGACTCAAAGAAAAAATAGGTCATATCGAAGATGAAAGTGTAATGAATAAAATAAATGATGCCTTAGGAGTGAGTTTTGGACTAGAATAATAAAAAGTAGAAAAGTACGTAATAAGTGTACCGTCTTGCAAAAAGATGTGATATAAGTATACTTTTTAAGTACTTTTCTTTTGCTAAAAAAAATATAAAAAAACTATTTACAAATTAAAAAAATAAATATAAAATAATTAATACAATAGAAAACTAAAAATTTAAGTAGGAGGAATAACGAATGAATAAGAGTAAAATTTTAATAATTTATTTGATAACAATGCTGCTTTTAATAGTATTTATGTCAGGTCAAGTTTTAGCATCTTCTGTAGGAACAGAAATTGAAGGGTTATCAAATGAAAACTTTTCAAAAATTACTTTAGGAGCAGATGGAGAAGTAGAAGACAACATAGATGAAACTCTAGACCCAAATAATGAAGAAAATCAAGAAGAAAGTAATCAGGAAAATGAAGAAGAAGATTTAGATCCAAACAATTACATCAGTTTGCCAATAATGATTAGTGGTGGAAAGGGAACAATAAGAATAGATGAAGAAGTAAGTAACTATACTTTATATTACCAAACTATTCAAATAAGCAATATAGATTATGAGCAAATTGTAAAAATTTTAGATGAACATGACAAATATTACAAAAATGCATCAGAAGAACTAAAACAATTAAAAGCAGAGATAGAAGAATTAAGAGATGACTATAATGCAAAAAATGAACAAGACCCAAGCTCTGATGAAACATTACAAGCTTATCAATTATTACAAACCAAAATAGATGATTATAATACAAGAGTAGGAGAAATAAACCAAAAACTACAACAATATGTTACAGACTATAATAATATGCTACCAGATTATGATAATACAAAATGGATTGAAACAGAAAATGGAGAAATAGATTTGCAAACAAGTGGAATTGCAGTAAATTCATCTCAAACTGTACACTTTATATTATGGGCAAGATTAGATGTTGGTCAAGATACTTATTATAAGAACCAAATTTATTCAACAGAAATTAAAATAGATGATGATGGAAATAATAGTGCAGCAAATAATAATGTAAATGGAAATACAATTAACAATATTAATAATAATATTGCAAATAACAATAATCAGAATGTAAGTAATAATGTAGTTGATAATACAGTAGCAAATAGGGACTTACCAAAAACAGGACAAGCTTCTATGATTATATTCATATTAGTTGCATTAGTTGTATCAATAATTGCATATTTAAGATATAGGAAATATGATGATGTGAAATAATTAAATAAAATACAAATTAAAACTACTTCCAAAAACAGAAGTAGTTTTTTCTATATACAATATAAAATAAATAAGTTCTAACTCCATAAAAACAAGAATACAATTAAACAAAAGTATTCTCATAAAGGAGTTAAAGCAATGATTAATGAATCAATTGAAGAAAGGGCAATAGAACTTGCTCATTATATAATAGATTCAAAAGACACGGTAAGGGGAGCTGCCAAAAAATTTGGGATAAGTAAAAGCACAGTACACAAAGATGTATCAGAACGACTTATAAAAATAAACCCAAGTCTAGCAAAACAAGTTAGAATAATCTTAGACGAAAACAAAGCGGAAAGGCACATAAGAGGAGGAATGGCAACAAAATTAAAATATAGTCATCTAAAAACAAAAAGTTAAAGGGAAGTGTCCCTTTTTTTTATGCCAAAAGTTTGCTAAAAGGTTGCCAAAGAGTTCACAAAGAATGGAGCAAAATGGCAATTTTTTTAATTGCCATTTTGCTCTGTTCTTTTTGGTAGCAAGCTGAATTTTCTTCTTTTTTGGTTCCTATTTTAGACATCCTCACTAAAAAAGATAAGAAAAAAATCTTCTAAAAAATTCTAAAAATTTCGAAAAACTTCGAAAAACTTTGAAAAATTTCTAAAATGCAATTGACAAAAAATATCTAATAACTTATAATATGCATTATATAAAAAATAACACAATATAGTATTTAAAATAAAAAATTAAAAGAAGGGGCAAAGCAAATGACAAAACAAATGAAACTAGAAGAAATAGCAGATATTCGAACAGGACAAGTCCTAAGTAGAAAAATTGCAAAAGGTGAAATAGCAAAAATTTACCGTGTTTTTCAATTATCAAGCATAGAAAAAGATGGAACAATTTGCGACTCATCAATAGATACATTTAACAGCAAAACAGAAATAGACTCCAAATTATTAACAAAAGAAGGAGATATATTAATACGTTTAAGTAATCCGTATACCTCAGTATATATTGAAAAAAAATATGAAAACATACTAATTCCATCACTAATTGCAGTAATAAGGATGAAACTAGAAGAAATACTACCCGAATATGTAAAAATTTATTTAAATTCGGAAAAAGCAAAAGAACAAATAAGAAAAGAAGCAAATGGAACAGTAATAGAAACCATAAATACAAAATCACTAAAAAATATACAAATACCAATTCCAACACTAGAAAAGCAATATGAAATAGCAAAACTTGCTGAAATATATATAGAAGAAAAAAAGTTATCAGAAAAACTAATACAGTTAAAAGAAAAAGAATTTGAAAGCATATTAGAAGAAGCAATAAAAAATTAAAAAATAAAAGAAGAGGGATATAATTATGCATAAAATTTCTAAAACAATACAAGACTTAATAAGTCAAACAAATAAATACAAATATATAGATCAACTAATATACATATATTCACTTATGTATATAAAAATTATTTTTGATACGACACAATACAAAAAAAATGAATACGAAAAAAAATATCCTCACCAAAATATAGAAAGGCTTATGAAAAATCAACCTATAATAATAGAAGGGAGCTGGGAAGATATATATGCAAAAATAAGACTTCCTGGTATAGGATATTTCTTAAATTATTATTTTATGCAATTTGAAAGACTAAACCCAATTCTAAAAGGAATTTTTACAGAAATAGATTTTAATAAAATAGAAAATGAAACACTAAGAAATATAATAGAAATTTTAAATTTTAATTTTTTAGCAATAACAAAAAAAGAAGAACAAAATGAACTAATAGAACTAATAGAAAATATTCCATTTAATTTTAATATAGAAGCAAAAACATCAAACATAAATTCTGAAAATGATTTTACACCACCAGATGTTTCAAAACTAATATCAAATATTATAAATATTAAGGAAGGAGAACATTTAGCAGACCTAACTTGTGGATCTGGAGGATTATTACTTCAAGTTGCTAAAAAAGTAAATTATAAAGTAGAAATGACTCTGCAAGACAATAATATACAAATTCTACTTTTCTGTAAATTAAATTTTTTACTACATAATATATATGATGCAAAATTTTACAAAGGAAATACAATATACCAAAATATTTCTATGGAAAAATTTGATTTAATTGTGGGAAATTTACCATTTTCTGCACAAAATAATATAAAAGAAATAATAAATGAAAACATGTATTTAGGCTATGACAATATATATCAATACGGAATCCCACCAGCATCAAAATCAGATTATGCATTTATACAAACAATGTTACATTCATTAAATGATACTGGTAAAATGGTAGTTATAATGCCACTTGGGGTATTGTCTAGAGGAGGAACAGAAGAAGAGATAAGAAAAAATATGTTAAAGGAAAATATAATAGAAACAATAATATTACTACCAGCAAATATGTTTAGAACTACATTAATAAAAACATGTATAATAATATTTAACAAAAATAAAAAACACAATGATGTATTATTTATAGATGCTTCAAAACAATATACAAAAACAAGATATAAAAATAAATTTGAAGATATTCATATTGGAAAAATAACAAACATACTAAAAGCAAGAAAAACGGTTTCAGGTATAAGCTACTTAGCATCTGTAAAAGAGGTCTTAGAAAATGAGGGTAATTTAAATGTGACAAAATATGTAATAGAAGAAGAAAAAAAGATAAACATAAATACAGATATATTAAAAATACAAATTCAAGAAATAGAAGAAAAATTAAAAGAAATACAAAAACGAAAAGAATTTTACCTAAAAAAATTAGAAGAAAAATAAATAAACAGGGGGTGGACTATGTTAGATGTGCAGGAACTAAATAAAAAGGTTATAAATATATTAAGAAAATTAGGATATAAAGAAAATGGAACACAAAAAGTGAACATATTACCTTTAGTGGATAATAATGAAATTTTATCTACTTTGCAAAAAGGCAAAATAATTTCAGAGAATATAGAAAATGATATAGTAAATTTGAAAGAAGAACAACTTATTTATTATAATGACATAGAAAAAAATGAATTTTCTATATTTGAGCAAAAGCCAGATTCTAAAATTCTACCAAACTATGTTGTATTTATAAATGATATTCCAATAATACTAGTTCAACTTGCAAATGAACTAAACTTTGCAAAAGCAACATTATCTAGAAACTTTAACTTTATATTGCAAAGAAAAGAAATTTTTAGAACAGTGCAATTAATAGTTGCAATTGGAAATGATGGTATTAGTTATAGATTAAGTAGAAAAAATGATGGTTGGAAAGTATGGAATACAACAAGTTTGGATACAAGTAGAATAGAAGATAGAATAGAAAGTTTTTTTAAAAAAGATACATTATTAGATATTTTAAAAAATTATATTATAGAAAATAAAAACTATATTATACTTGCTTCATACTATCAATATTTTTCTACAAAACAAATTTTACTATCAAAAGAAAGGGAAAATAAAGTATGTTATGCAGCAGGAACTGGTAAAAATACATCTATATTATTTTTAATTAGCAATTTATATAAAAAAAATAGATTTGCAAAAATTTTACTGATTGTAGACAGGATAGATGAGCAAAACTTTTTTGAAAAAATGTTAAAAACCACTATAAAAAGTGGAGTAGAAGTAGCAATTACAAGGCAAAAACTAGAAGGATTGCTAAATAATATAAAACCCCAAATAGTAATTACAACACTACAAAAATTAATACAATATGACTCAAAAAATTTAGGAGAAATGTATATAATATCAGATGTAAAAGACCTATATGAAGAAGATTATATAAATGAATTAGGAAAAAAGATTTTCCCAAATTCAGTTTTAATAAAATATAGTAACTTAAAAAATAAAGAAGAAAATGTTTTATATAGCTACACAGAACAGCAAGCACTTAAAGATGGGTTACGCACAGATATATTCTATGTTACAGAAGGAATGCAAAATAAGCAAGAAATAAATTTGAAAGATAAGATACTTAAGGATTCAAAAGATAATAAAGAAAGTAGCATAATACAAACTTCAAATAATAATAAAGAAAATAATATACTACAAACATCAAAATATAATACAAAAGATGCTGATAGGAAAGATTTAAGTTTAAATATAGAGAATAATAAAGAAAGTGATTTAGTTAAAAATATCGGAGAAAATGCTCTAGAAAGCAAAAAAAATTATGAAGATAATTCTTTTAAATCTATAGTAAAAGATATAATTGCAAATAATATCAAGAAAGAACAAATAATTATATATACAAGACATGAAAACTGTATTAAATATGTAGAAGAATTATCAAAATTTAAAACAGTTGCAACAACTAGTGTTTTGAAGTATATGATAGATAATGATACAATACAGGACTTAGAAAGAGAAAATGGTACCTTAGAAAATTATGTAAAGGAAAGTTTAAAAGATTTTAATAGTAATAATCTAGAAGTTCTAGTTGTATCATCATTTGAAGAATTACAAGAAATTACAACATCAAATGTAACTAAAATTTACCTAGATAAGACAATAAATATAAAACTATTACAACAAATGAAAGAAATATTAAGTAAAAAAGCCCAAAACAAGGATATAGGTATAATAATAGACTTTGCAAAAAATGATGAAATAATTTCAAATTATAAAAAAGAAAGCAAACTAGTAGAAGATATATCAATTTTAATTAATAAAACAAGAGTATTGCTAGTAGATTTAGTATCTAGAGCAAATAAAATAGAGTCCAAATTGCAAACTATTTTATCAATAAATGACTTATATACAATTGTAGAGATAGAAGAATATAAATTATTAGTCAAAAGTTTAATAGAAAAACTATTTTTTATATTTTCATCAGAAAGGCAAACAGAAAAAATTCCTGAATCTGAAAGAAAGGTATATAAAGAAAGTATAGTAATGATTTTAAAACTATTAGACAAAATTTCAGTAATATATGCAATAGAAACTGAAAATATAAATGACATAGAAAATTTATGTGAAATAATGGGCATAGAAAAAATTCAATTTACCAAAATAAGTAAAGGAGATTTAGCTAAATATCCAAATTTAGATGGAATTTGGAAAGAGCTTACATCTTGCCAAAAAATTGAAGCAATAAAAAGTAGATTAAAAATTTATATGGGTGATGAAGAAAAAGATATTTTAGAAGAAATATTAAATAAATATAAAGAAGGAAAAATAGATGAATTAACATACTGTAATTATATAAAAAAAGCTAGAGAAAAATATATAAATCAATTTATTAATAAGAATTTACCAATTGAAATAAAATCTAGTGAATTTTCTAAATTATTATATGAGAATTTAGAAAGTAAGACATATATGAAAACAATAATTGTTAATTCACAAGAAAATTTAATAAAATTAATCCTTAATTTAAAAAATAGTATAGAAGAAAATCTAAAAGTTGGCTGGAGGCAAAATTTATATTTACGCAAAAAGATAAAACTAAATATAATAGAAGAATTATATAATGCTATGGAAAAACAAGAAATTTTTATACCAGATAAACTTTTTGATATATTATTATCAGAAATAGAAAAAATAGCATTAAAGACTTTAGATGTTATAAATTTAGAAACTAAAGATAAATATTATTATATCAAAAAGAAAAATGCATATGCAATGGCAAAAAAAGTTGAAGATAAGTTTCTTGTATTAAAAAATTCTACTACAGTAGAAGGATATAGTAGAAAAATGAATGAAGGATATTTATTACTTGCTAAAGAACTAAGAGAAAAAGAAATAATAAAAGATAATAGATTTACACAAGACTACTTATTTAACTCATCTTCAGCAGCAGCAAATGTTATTTTGGGAAGAAGTTCAAACGGAAAAATAGAGTGGAAAGATGACCTTGGGAAAACTCTATCTGAAAGTGAAGCTTAGAAAACAAAAGTAATGTAATTTTAAGATTGCTAAAAAACTTATGGAAAATAATTTCATTAAAGAGAAAATATATCATAAAAAATATTATAAAAATATTATAAAAATATTATAAGAATATTATAAGAATATTATAAGAATATTATAGAAGTATTATAAAAATATCATAAAAGTATAATAAAAGTATAATAAAAGTATCATAAAAAATATTATTAAAAAACTTAATAAGAAATTAAGATAGATATAGAAAAGAGGACAAGCTATGAAAAATCAGTTTAGAGGTTATATTCCATATACTGAAGAAGATTATAAAAACATATGGAAAAATTCTATTATTATAATAGACACAAATGTAATTTTAAATTTTTATAGATATTCAGACCAAACAAGAAACACAATGTGGACCATTTTAGAGCATTTAAAAAACAGAATATGGATGCCATATCAAGTTGGTGTAGAATATGTTAAAAATAGAAAAAATGTAATAGATAAAGTAGAAGAATCACTTACAAAAATAGAAGCGGAAATAAATAAACAATTAGATATAGCCAAAGGAAAGCTTCAAGAAGTAGACAAAAAAGATATAAAATGTAAAGAACAAATAATAAAATTAATAGATGGAACAAATAGCAAAATTTCAAACTTAATAAATACTGAAAAAAAGCAACAAAACTCATTTGCAAAAAATGATATAGTATTAAATAAAATACTAAAATTATTTGAAAATAGATGTGGAAAAAAGGAAACAGAAGAAAAATTAGAAATCATAAAAAAAGAAGCCAAAAGAAGAGAAGAAAACAAAATTCCTCCAGGTTATAAAGACAGAAAAAAAGGTGAAAACTATGGTGATTACTATATCTTCCAATCCATGATAGAAAAAGCCAAAGAAGAAAAGAAAGATATTATATTTATAACAGATGACGAAAAAGAAGATTGGTATCTAAAACAGAATGGAATTAATTTAGGAGGCAGACCAGAATTATTACAAGAATTCTATGAAAAAACAGAGCAACTACTTCTAATTTGTACTACAAACTCATTTGTAAAAGGTTACAGTACATACTATAATGGGAGAGAAGCACCAAATAGTGTAATGCGTGAAATGGAAGAAGTACGTAAAAAAGAAAATGATGAAAGAAATAATATATTTGTAGATTTAAGAAACTTAAAAAAATTAAATGAAACTCCTAAAAATTTAGAAGAAGCTGAAAAGCAAGAACTTTTTAGTATGTTATATGAAATGAAGAATTGTTTAGTACATATAAAGTATAATTATAAAGACAAGGAAAAAGATATACAATTGTTTGAACAATATGCAAGTAAAATAATGCAAGACATGAGATTTGAATCCATACATAGTAAATTTTTATCAATGATATATGAATTTGAAAGAAATATAAATAATCCAGAAGAACTTCATAGATGTGAAATTTTATTAAAAGGAGTAATGAGAAAAGTATTTTTTTAAAATAAAAAATAGCCAATGTATTAACAAAGTTCGGCTATTTTTATTGGATACAAATTTTATAACAATCTAAAAATTTCTATTACAAATAAAATTATAAAGAAACCTTTTCAATTGCATTTTTTCTTTTCTTTGTTTCAACTGGAGGTGGAATTAAGGGGCTATATGAATTTCCATCAAAAACCTCAACTTCTACTGTTCTAGTTAAAACATCTGTATAACTATAAGTAACATTTCTATTATTTTCCTCATATCTTACTACAAAAATATTAGGATAAGCTTTTTCTATTGTAGCTTCTTTTTCAAAGGCTTTACTTCTTCCTAAAGAACCTTTGACTATTATCTTTTGGCCCACTTTCTCTAAGATGTCAGTTTTAAGATTTGCGATGTCATTTCTACAAATCATACTATCACCTACTCCCTTAAGATAGCTTAATTATAGCAATATTTGCAAAAAATGTCAAAAAATGAAACAAACCTTAAAATGTCGAAACGCTACAGTGGCATAGGATACAAGTTATATTAACATTTAAGTTACAATTATGTTACAAAAATATTACAAAATCGGGATTAGGGGACGGTCCTCAAAATCCCGGCTAGCCGGGATTTTAAGGACCGTCCCCTAATCCCGATTTGTGTCATTTTGCCATTTGCACCAATTCCATCTACACCTCTTTTGCCATCACGTAGGTCTTGAGCTATATCATCGATAGTGATGTATTTGTATTTTTCAGTAAGTGCAACTTTTTCTGCTATGATTAGCGGATCTAAAAAATCAATTAAAATTCGAGCAGGTGAAGATGCAAAATTTGCTCCAGCTATAATTAATGCTTCAAAATAGCTTTGGCAAGCACCTGCAAAAATTACAGTGTTACTGTTTGTTTCTAAATCATAACGTCTGGCTTCTTTTACTGCACTTATAAAATGTCTTGAATTTCTGTAGTTATAAATGTCATTATATCCTATATTTTTTTTGATCATACCATCATGTCCTGTTATTATTAATATATCAGGCTTATATATTGTTAGTAAATTATATACTACTTTTGGTTGTTTGTATTCAGGTACATTTTTTACAATTGCATTTAAACCTGTTTTTTTGTAGTAGTAATATGATTTTTCGGAGTATTTTTTATCACCATCTAAATGCAAAATTCTACCTGTAATTGTTCGATCACCAGTAATTTGTCTTTGCAAGTTTACATTTCTTGAAAAAAGATTTTTTTTAATTTTAGAATTTTTAAGATTATTTTCTAATCTATCTTTAATTTTTTTATCTAGTAATTTTAAAGTTTCTCGTACATTTTTTTTATCTACAATTTCCAAATCTTCAACGGGACTATCTGCTTCAACTCTTTCTATTATTCCAGTTAAGATAGCAATTTTTTTATTGTTTTTAACTATAATTTTATCTACCAAAAAAATAATATCATGATTATGTGATTTTCTGCTAACATAAATTCCTTTTCTTATTGTATCCATTAAAAGTTCATCCCTTTCGTAATTTAAAGCAATTGAAATACTTAAAATAAATATTGGAGAAGGGTTATATTTTGAATTTTTAATGTATTTAATTAGACTGGCTTAATAAATTGTATGTCGAAATTTGTATTTTTGTGATAAAAAAACAGCCAACTAATTATTTCTAACTAGTCGCCTTTTATAGCAATTCAACTAACAATTTTGTTCCTTTCATGGCAATTCAACTAAAATTTTGTTCCTTCCATAGCAATTCAACTAAAAATTTCATTCCTTTCATAGCAATCTATTTTACCAATTTTATCTATATTTTAGAAAAAATTTTCTATAAAGCCTTAAATAAAAAAATAAAATCCTATCATAAAACCAAACCAAAAACATATATATTTATAAAGAAAAAATAAGGAGGTAAAAAAATGGTTAATATTGCAAAAGAAAATTTGTGTATTAATAAACTGGTAGCGGAAAAAAAGGATATTATTTTTGTTGAAGGAGATATGATAGTACCAGATTCAAAACCAGACATACTAAACCAAATTGGTACAAGTGGGGTAATATGTATTTATAAAAAAGACCTTCAAGAGGGAAAAATAAGAATAGATGGAAATATAAATACATATATCATGTATTTACCAGACGGAGCAGGAGAAACAGTAAGAGGACTAAATACAAATCTTGACTTTTCGGAAACAATAGATATTCCAAATGCCATGCCAGATATGCAAGTGACATTAAGTAGTAAAATAAAATCCATTGAGTGTAGAGTTATTAATGGAAGAAAAATAGGTATAAAAGCTGCAGTAGAAATCTATGTAAAGGTTTTTAAAAATGAAGAAATAGAAATAGTAAATGATATTCAAGATGCAAGTGATATACAAATGTTAAAAGAAAATATAGCAGTAAATTCTTTAGTAGGTGTAGGTCAGACTAAAATATATGCAAAAGACACTATTCAAATAGATAACATAGACTTACTTGCAGAAATACTAAGCACAAACCTTAGTATAGTAGGTAAAGATATAAAAGTAAGTTATAATAAAGTTTTAACAAAAGCAGAAGCAGAAATAAAGCTAATTTATTTAACAGAAGATAATAGAATAAATCACATAACATATAAAATACCAACAGTAGGTTTTGTAGATATACCAAATGTAAATGAAGAAAATATATGTGATGTAAATTATGAAATAAAAAATATAATAATAAAACCAAACAATCAAGAAGAACATTCAATCTATGTAGAAATAGAATTAGAAGTAAATTGTAATGTATATGAAGAAAAGCAAATAAATTTAATACAAGATTTATATTCTTTAGATCAAAATCTTAATATAAAGAAAAAACAAGTACTTACAATAACAAATAAAGCCAAAAGAAAAGAAACAAAACAAATATCAGAAAAAATAAATTTAAATAATATTGAAGACATGTCACTAATAGATGTAACTACTACAGTTCAATTTATAAAAGAAGAAAAAATAAACTCAAAAATCTTATATGAAGGCGAATTAGAATTAAGCTTTATGTTTTTAAGCAAAACTATGAAAATTCAAATAGAAAATGCAAAAATTCCATTTGATTATGTAATAGATAATATACAAGATGGTGAACTTTTAAATGTAACAAATGATATAGAAGTGCAAAGCCAAGATTTTATAATTCAAACTGGTGGAGAAATAACAGTAAATGTTGGCCTAGTGATAAATACCGATATGAACAAAACTGTAAATATGAACATAATAGATGAAGTAGAAGAAGTAGGTGCAAGGGATGAGCAAGATTATAGCCTAATAATCTATATAGTACAAAAAGATGATAGTTTATGGAAAA
Organism: uncultured Clostridia bacterium; assembly: GCA_944386775.1. Taxonomy (GTDB): domain Bacteria; phylum Bacillota; class Clostridia; order TANB77; family CAG-508; genus CAG-269. The sequence continues at coordinate 31,743 of CALXCJ010000001.1, read as the reverse complement.
TTGCAAAAAAATTCGGAAGTATTGCATCTGATATTGCAAGAGTAAATGGGATTGCAGAAGATAATATAATTTATCCTGGTCAAAAATTATATATCCCCAAAATTACTAAGGCATCAGCTGTAAGTGTATAAAATATATTCTAGATCCAGGATAAGGCTACCAAATATATTTTTTACAATTAAAGATAAATTCAAAAAAAAGAAAAACAGAAGACTATTTAAATTGATAGTAATATTATTAATAGCATTTATAACTATGAAAATAATCATAAATGCAATAATGCCAATTTTTAACAAACTATGTGAAGATAAGGCAAAATCAATTGCTACAATAATATCTAATAATGAAGCAACAAATGTTATGAGTAGGTACACATATGATGATTTATTTCTAATTGAAAAAGATACATCTGGAAATATTACAATGATTAGATCTAATATGATAACTATAAATGAAATAATTTCAGATGTAGCAGTAAAAATTCAAGAGCAATTAGAAGACAAAAATAAAAACACAGTAAAAATACCATTAGGAAGTTTTACAGGAATAAATTTAATTTCTGGTATAGGACCTGAAATTGAGATAATAATTACATCTAGTGGAAATGTAGAAACAGATTTAAAAAGTGAATTTATACATCAAGGCATAAACCAGACACTTCATAGAGTATATTTAGATGTGGTGTGTGAAGTTAGTATATTAACACCATTTAATAGTATTTCCCAAAGTATAAAAAATCAGGTTCTATTACTTGAAAATGTTATTGTAGGTCATATTCCTGAGGCATATTATAACTTGGAGGGAATTACAAGTACAAATGATGCTATGGAAGTGATTAATTAATTTATTTTGAATATAGTTTGATTTCTAGATGTTTTTATAAGAAAGTATGTATTATTTGCTATTACAGTCAAAAAATATAATAAAAAACAAAGTTTATAGTTTACAGATATAGTCTGAAATATAAAATTATTTTTTAAATTTGTAATTAATGGAAATAGAAATAGTTACAAATTAAAAAAAGCAAAAAGGGTACTTGAATTTCAAATAGCCTTTTTGCTTGCATTGGTATTACCAATTTTTTATTAGTTTAGCAGTTACCATATTACCATTAATTTCGATTTTTTTGCAATAAAAATATTTTCTTTCTTCGATGGGAGCATCATTAGATATTTCTCCCCGAAGAACATTTAACCTTTCAAGAAATAAATCTCTAATTTCAAATGGTATGCATTGAATGTCAAAATTAATGACAATATCTTGTCCATCTTTATGTGTGTTGCATGTTCTAATAGCTTTATCAAATCGACTTACAAGGATATTATTTAATTTCTGAATTTTCCGTTCTTTTTCCGATACTTCTTGAAGGATTTGATTAATGTTTGTCATAATAAGACCTCCTAAACTAAACTTTGTATAATTTACTTGTGCATTAATTATTTTAACATATTTTACTTCAAAAGTCAAAAATTATGATGTAAATACAATTTTGTGGTCAGAAAGAGAAAAAAATTTAGAGTTGTAAAGGCTTAAAGTATAAAAAACTCAGAAATCTTGGAATTTCTGAGTTTTGTGATATATTTGTAAAAACTTTTTTATCTCTTGCTAAATTGTGGAGCTTTTCTAGCTTTTTTAAGACCGTATTTTTTTCTTTCTTTCATTCTTGGATCTCTTGTTAAGAATCCATTTTGTTTTAATGCAGGTCTATATTCAGAGTTAGCTTCATTTAAAGCTCTAGCAATACCGTGACGAATAGCTCCAGCTTGACCAGTAAATCCGCCACCTTTAACAGATGCTATTACATCATATTTTGAAGCTGTGTTTGTAACTGTTAGTGGTTGTCTTACTATAACTTTTAAAGTTTCCATTCCGAAGAATTCATCAATATCTTTACCATTTATAGTAATTTTTCCAGAACCTTCTACTAATCTTACTCTAGCAATTGAAGATTTTCTTCTTCCAGTTCCATAGAAAAATATTTTGTTTGAATTAGCCATTTTTTCTTACCTCCCATACTTCTGGTTTTTGTGCTTGATTTTCATGTTCGCTTCCTGCATAAACTCTTAATTTTTTAAGCATAGTTCTTCCTAATGAATTATGTGGTAACATTCCTTTAACAGCTAACATCATAGCTTTTTCTGGATTTTTTTCAAGCATTACTTTAGCAGGAACTTCTTTCATTCCTCCGATGTATCCTGAGTGATGTCTATAAATTTTTTGGTTTAATTTATTTCCTGTTAAAACTACATCTTTACAATTGATTATAATAACATGGTCACCTGTATCAATATTTGGTGTGAATGTTGGTTTATGTTTTCCTCTTAATAACATAGCAGCTTCTGTAGCAACTCTACCTAATGGTTTGCCTGCTGCATCGATTATATACCATTTACTTTCTACTTCGCCTTTTTTTGCGCTATATGTTGTATTATTCATGGTGATAATACCCTCCTATTTTTATAATATTTTTATTTATATATGAAATTTAAATTTTTGGCCACCGGGGAGAAGCCTTTTATTTAAATCATATTCTTTATAATGCTTAACTATTTTATTATAAAAACCTTAATTTGTCAATATTTTTTGAAAAAATTGTGAAAAGTATTGCTAAAATTTTAGTTTAAAATTATAATGTATTAAAGTAATTGAAGCAAAAATGAAATAAAACGTAATTTGAAACATAAAATTAATTAATGTTATTAGTTTTTAGTTTTATGAGGAGTGATGTAATGGCAAAGGGAAAGCACGCAATTAATAGAAAAGATAAAGCTTTTACTAATAGAACCAATAGAAGAAGTAATAATATAAAAGATTTGAGAAAAACTGAAAATGATATTAGTGTAAATTCATATGAAGGTAATATATATAAAACTCAAAATCGATATGGAAGTATAGATAATGATCCAAATAAATATAGAGAAAGTAGTATAGATAATACTCAAAGCGGATATAGAGAAAGTAGTATAGATAATACTCAAAGCAGATATAGAGAAAATAGTGTAGACTATACTCAAAGCAGATATAGGGAAAATAGTGTAGACTATACTCAAAGTCGATATAGGGAAAATCGAATGGATAATACTCAAAATCAATATAGAGAAACTAATATAGAAAACACTAAAAAAGGAACCAAAAGAAGCGGATCCTCAAAAAATAGAAGAAAAAGAAAAAAAATAAGTACAGAAACCAAGCAAGGATTTTTGCAAGGGGTACTTACACTTATGTTTTCGCAAATTCTAATAAAATTATTAGGAATGGTATATACCTTATATTTAACAAACAGAGAAGGTTTTGGTGATGAGGGAAATGGTATAGTTTCAAGTAGTTACCAAATATATGCAATGCTTCTTACAATATCTTCAACAGGTGTACCAAATGCAATTTCAAAATTGATATCCGAAAGAGTAGCAGTAGGAGACCATAAAGGTGCACATAGAATTTTTAAAATTGCTTTTGCAACTTTTGCAGTAATAGGCTTAGTTGGAAGTTTAATGTTATTTTTTGGAGCTGGTTTAATTTCAAAAAAATGGCTTCAAATACCAGAAGCAGAAATGACTATGGTTGCATTATCACCTGCAATATTTTTTGTAGCGATTTCTTCAGTAATGAGAGGCTACTTTAATGGTAGGCAAAATGTAAAAGCAACAGCAAGGTCGCAAACGTTAGAACAAGTTTTTAAAACAGCACTAACAATAATAATTGTAGAAATAGTTGCAATTTTATCAAATGTATCTACAGAATGGATGGCAGCTGGTGCAACACTTGCAACAACACTTGCAACATTTGCAGGTTTTGGATATTTATTTTTATATTACAAAACAATAAGAAAAGAAGTTGCAAGAGAGATAAAATCAACTGTTAATTACAAATATGAAAGAGTAAAAACAATTATAAAAAGGATACTAATAGTATCAATACCAATTGCGTTAACAGCAATAATGTCATCATTAAACAAAAATATAGATTCTTTTACAGTTGTAAGAAGCCTAAAAGAATTTCTTCCGGAAGACGAAGCACTTGCACAATACCGGAATACTAGGTGGAAAAGTAGATATGCTAACAAGTCTGCCACTTTCAATAAATGTAGCATTTGCAACGGCTCTGGTCCCAGCAATATCTGCTGCTAAAGCAAGAAAAGATAGAAAAACAATAGTAAAAAAATCATCATTTTCATTATTAACATCAATGCTTATTGCACTTCCTTGTACTGTAGGTATGTGTATATTTGCAGGACCAATATTAAATTTACTTTTTCCAAGAGCAAGTGATGGAGCAGTAATATTGCAAATAAGTTCACTTACAATACTTTTTACAGTATTAGACCAAACAATAAATGCCATACTGCAAGGCTATGGAAAACTAAGAGTTCCAGCAATGGCACTGGGTATGGGTGTAATTACAAAATTAATATTAAACTTAATACTTGTTCCAAACCCAGCATTTGGAGTAAATGGAGCAGCTTGGGGTTCTGTAGCATGCCATGTAGTAGCATTCACAATTACCATGGCAGCCTTAAGAAAAGTTATTAAACTAAATCTAACATTTAAAAAATTTGTTATAAAACCAGCTTTAGCAGTTACAATGATGGGAATTTGCTCATATTTTATATATTTTGTATTTTCTGGTATAATTGGACAAAAAATGGCTACAATATTAGCAATAGTTGTTGCTGTAATTATATATGTTTTAGCAGTAATAGCATTAAAAATATTCTCTAAAGAGGAGATAAAAGAAATGCCATATGGAGAAAAAATTTGTGCAGTATTAGAAAAAATGAGGATATATTAGAAAAATAGAATATATAAAAAATGTAATAAATAAAAAATGTAATATAAGAAATATAATAAATAAAAAATGTAATATAAGAAATATAATAAATAAAAAATATAATATAAAAAATATAATAAATAAAAAATGCAATATAAGAAATATAGTAAATAAAAATTGTAATATAAAAAATATAATATATAAAAAAGAAATATATATATATAGTTAAAATATATAAAATAAAAAAATATATAAAAAGTTAAAACAAAAAATAAAAAAGATATAAAAAAAAGAAGGATTTTATCGAAATGTGGCGAATAATTTTAATTAGTAGTACAGTTATTGCTAGACTATAGGCGATAAACGTACATAATTTAAATCTTATAGGAGGTAATTTAAATGAACAAAGCTGATTTAATCGCAGCAATAGCTGCAAAAACAGGAGACACAAAGAAAGTTGCTGAATCAACAGTTAATGCTTTTGTAGAAGTTGTAACAGAAGCTTTAACAGAAGGAGATAAAGTTCAATTAGTTGGATTTGGATCTTTCGAAGTAAGAAAAAGAGCTGCTAGAAAAGGTAGAAACCCACAAACTAAAGAAGAAATCAAAATACCTGCATCAAAAGCTCCAGTATTCAAAGCTGGTAAAGCATTAAAAGATTTAGTAAACAAAAAATAGTAAATTAAAATAAATATATAAATATATGTGAGCATTGGGGACATCTAAATTTATTTAATAAAAAATAAAATTAAATAAGTTTAGATGTCCCCAATGCAAATTATATTTAGAATGTAAAAAACATTGACATAATAACATAAAGCGTATATAATAAAAATATAAAAAATAATTGGGAGGTCTTTATATGAAGAGAAAGTTAAGCAGTGACGAATTATTAGCACGGAGAAGGAATATAATTATTTCAGATGCTAAAAAATCTTTAAAAAACGTAAAAAGTGCAGTATGGGTACCATACAACAAAAAAAATTACCAGTTCATAAAAGACAATTTGCAAGAATTAAATGAGATTGCAAAAAAGCAAGATCCACCGTTCAAAATAGTAAAATTTGAGGAGGAAACAAGGTATATAAAATATAGATATGTTTCAGCTGAATAACATTAAAAAAAGGATCAAATAGGCAGGAAAATTTAGATATATAATTTTTCCTGCTTATTTTAAATTGAAGTTTATTAATTAATGATTTAGAAAATTAATTTTTCTTATCATTTATAGAAATGTGAATATCCCTCAATTGACTATATTTCACATTACTTGGTGCTCCCATCATTAGGTCTTCGGCTTTACTATTAAGAGGGAAAGCAATTACATCTCTAATATTTTCAGAATCAGTCAATAGCATAAGCATTCTATCTATACCAGGTGCTATTCCAGCATGTGGAGGTGCCCCATATTTAAAAGCTGTATACAATGCATTAAATTTGTTTTTTACTTCTTCTTCTGTATAACCTGCCATACTAAATGCTTTTAGCATAATATCTGTATCATGGTTTCTTACAGCACCAGAAGAAAGTTCAACACCATTACAAACTAAATCATATTGATATGCTAAAATTTCTAAAGGATTTTTATTTTCTAAAGCATCTAATCCTCCTTGAGGCATAGAAAATGGATTATGGCTAAAACTTAATTTTCCTTCATCATCAGCCTCAAACATAGGAAAATCAACAATCCAGCAAAATTCAAATGAATTTTCATCAATTAAATTTAACCTTTTTCCAAGTTCACTTCTAATTTGACCTGAAAGAATATCTACAATTTTAGGAGTTTCTGCTATAAAGAATAAGCAATCACCTGGTTTTGAATTAGTTTTCTTAAGTAATTCTAATTTATAATTTTCAGGAATAAATTTTGCAATTGGACCTTGAAGGCTATTATCATCTAATATCCTAAGCCAAGCAAGACCTTTTGCTTTTAAATCTTTTATTGCATAATCTGTCATTCCTTCAAAAAAGCTTCTAGGTTTATCTTGTACATTTGGTGCAACTATTGTTCTAACTAATTTATTTTTAAATGCATTAAGTTCTATGTTTTCAAATATATCTGTGCAATCATAAATAATTAAAGGATTTCTTAAGTCAGGTTTATCTGTTCCATATTTTAGCATTGCATCTTTATATGAAATTCTTGTAAATGGATATTTAGAAATTTTCTTATCTGAGAATTTTTTAAATGTATTATAAATAACAGGTTCTAAAGTATTTAATACATCTTCTTGGTCTGCAAAACTCATTTCCATATCTAATTGATAAAATTCTCCAGGAGCTCTATCACTTCTTGCATCTTCATCTCTAAAACAAGGAGCTATTTGGAAATATTTGTCTATACCTGAAACCATAAGTAATTGTTTAAATTGTTGTGGTGCTTGTGGAAGAGCATAAAATTTTCCTGGGTGAAGCCTACTTGGTACTAAGTAATCTCTTGCTCCTTCAGGTGAAGAACTAGTAAGTATAGGTGTTTGAATTTCTAAGAATCCTCTTTCAATCATTTCATTTCTTAAATATTGTATTACTTTAGAACGTAATATAATGTTATTTTTTAATTTGTTATTTCTTAAACTTAAAAACCTATATTGAAGACGTAAATCTTCTCTAACTGGTACCTCAGAGTTTACTTCAAATGGTAGATTTCCGAGTCCTTTTACCTAAAATTTTTATTTCTTCAATTTTAATTTCTACAAATCCTGTTTCAAGTTTTGGGTTGATAGTTTCTTCATCACGTTTTTTAACTGTTCCAAAAACACTAACGCAAGATTCAATAGGAATGTGTGAGGCATAGTCTACATCTTCACTTTTTCCAGATGTAACAACTTGTGTAATTCCATACATATCACGTATGTCAAGAAATACAAGTCCCCCAAGGTCACGGATAGTTTCTACCCATCCGGCAATTCTTACTTTTTTACCTACATCAGATAAACTTATTTCATTGCAGGTGTGTGTTTTGTAATTAATCATTTTAAAATTCCTCCTTTTCTTATCAAAAAAGTTTAGTTTCTTTTTTGATATTTGGCATTGAAAATCTTTGGCTTAAAATTAATGAAATGTGAAAATTTAATTAAAAATATAAAAATTAATTAAAATATAAAGTTAATTAGAATATTAGATTAAAAAGTATAATAAAAAATAATTCTAAGCACAAAAAAACGTCCAATGCTATGCAGGGACGAAAAATTTCCGCGGTACCACCCAGCTTGAAAATTATCTAATATAATTTTCCACTTTGTAATTTGATTGCTCCAATGTGTTTCACAAATTAGGTTGACCTTAAAAGGCTTTCAGCTTAATAACCTTTATTCTCTGTAAGTGACTTCTAATTGCTTTGCATTGTACAGACGCAATGTTATTGATTTATGCTATTTTATATAATATGTGCAGATTTGTCAAGATTAATTCGGAAAAAATTAAATTTAAATAAAAAGGGTTTTTTTATATGCATTAAAATAAAAATGAAAAAAGTTTGATTATCATTTATTATAATTAATGAATACCAAACTTTTTTCATTTTACTGTATATAAAGACTATAAAGTATTATCAGCAACTTTTTTAAACTTAGATTGCACTAATCTTAAAATAAATCTACTAACAGGTCCTGCAATTAAAATATTTAAGAAAAATGCTGCACAAAAGTTTCTAGGCCATCTAATAAAAAATTCGGCTATAACAGTAGAAAAAGTATCTCCACCTAACATGCCACCAACAATTGTCATAATTAGTGACATAAGTGTTACTATAAAGAAACAATTAAATAAAATAAAAGAATTTTTACTATCTGTTTCTGCTACAAAATGTCTTAGTAGAATATGATTTATTTTGCCTATAACTAAGTTTTCTAAAATAAATGCAATAATAAATGTTACAGGAAATGCAATTATTGCAGTTTTAAGTGTTTCAATATTAAAATGACCTAGATGTATAGAAATATTAAGTAGTCCCATAAAGAAAACCATAATTGCGCAAATGCAAATTCCGAAAATTAATTCTTCTTTTTTATTTCTTGGCATTTTGTTCCTCCTTTCGCAAAAAATAATATGTGCTAAAGGCGTTTTTTACCGTTTAAGCTACATATTGCAAATATTATTATAGCATATTTTAGAAATTTATGTAAGTAAAACTTTAAAAAAAGTTTATGGCTCGAAAAAAGATTGTTACAATTTGCAGCCTAAAATATGACATTGCAGGTTTTTCGACGATTTTTTTAAAATTGTAAATAATAACAATAAAAAGCTTTAAAAAGCTTTTAAAAACCATTTAAGAATATAAATGATTTTTAATAAGTAAAAGATATTCTAAGCAAAATTTTGGCATAGAAATAAGAATTATAAATAGCAAAATACAGGTGAAAATTAAGAAACAAGAATATTGACAAACTACCTATAAAATGATATATTAGAGTATAGATATACATAATTTTAAAAATAAATATGCTAAGGTGATAGAATGAAAGAGGAAATTAATTTTGGAATTGGATTTATAACAGGAAGGCCAAATGTATGTAATATAATAAACAAATATTATGAATTTATAATTGAACAAACAAAAGAGCTAGAGAAACAAATAAATTTTACTTTTTTTATATTGTATGATCTAGACTATCTTAACACCAAAGAGGAAGAATTTTATAATATTTTACCAGAAGTACACGAAAAAATAAAAATAAAATATATAACACCACAAAATGTTGTCGAAAAAAAGGAAGAACTTGTTTCAAAATATAAATTTTCTCCTTATGAGGCAGAACTTTTAATTGGCAAAGGATATGCAAAAGCAAGAAATACCATTTTATATGAAGCTGTCAAGGAAAAAATAGATTATTTAATGTTTTGGGATGATGATGAATATCCATTAGCAGCAGTAAGAAATGGAAATGTTATAAAATGGGTTAAGCAAAAAAATGTACTGCAACATATAAAAAATATAGAAAATGCTGATATAACATATGGATATAGATGTGGAATGATAAGTCCATTACCATATATAAAATACAACAATGAGTTAACAGAAGAAATTTACAAACAATTCATAGAAGCATTAGAAAATGAAGTAATATCTTGGGATAAACTGCAATTTATGTATAAATCTGATTCAGGAATAGGGTTTGCAGAAGATAAAATAGCAAATTATTCTAAAGCAAATGAAGAAATGAAAAATGTAGGTAAAAAAGAATGGGTATTAGGTTCAGGAATATGTTTAAACCTAAAACACTTAGATAAAATACCAGCATTTTATAACCCACCTGGAGCAAGAGGAGAAGATACATTTTTTTCTTGTGCCCTTGCAAGAAAGGATGCAAAGGTATTAAGAATTCCTGTGTATCATTTTCATGATGCATTTTTAAAGTTTACTTTTTTAATGGATAATAAATTTCCTAAAAATCTAAGAAAAATAATAAGTGAAGATAATGGAATAGAATTAAGATTTTTAAGAACTACTATAGGATGGACAAAATATAAACCATTATTATATTATATAATAGATAATAAAAATTATGAAAAAATCATAAAAGAAAGTGAGCAAAAATTGCAAAAGACATCAGCAATAGTAAGCACAGCTTTTGAAGACTGTGATTTAACAAATTTAAGTAATATATTGTGTGAATATGATAGAAATGTTGAAAAACACTATAAAGAATATATAGAAACAAATAACATCTGGGAAAAAGTAAAACAAATTATAGGAAAGAAGGAAGTCTATGCAGAAATTAATTAGTATAATTGTACCAGTATATAATGTAGAAAAATACTTAGAAAAATGCATTGAAAGTATAAAAAAGCAAACATATAAAAATATAGAGATAATTTTAGTTGACGATGGTTCTAAAGATAACTCAGGTAAAATTTGTGATCAAGCAGAAAAAAAAGATAATAGAATAAAAGTAATCCATAAAACAAATGGAGGGCTTTCTGATGCGCGAAATGCAGGGCTTAAGATTGCTAAAGGCGATTTTATAGGATTTGTAGATAGTGATGATTACATAAAAGAAGATATGTTTGAGACACTATATAATTTACTAGAAAATTATAATGCAGATATTTCAATAGTATCATATTATGAATACTATAAAGACAAACTTATAGCAGTAAAACAATCAGATGAAGTACAAGAATTCAGCAAAATAGAAGCTATTAAAGAATTATTAATAGATAATAAAATACAAAGTTATGCATGGAATAAATTATTTAAAAAAGAATTATTTAAAGATCTAGAATTTCCAGTAAACAAAAATTTCGAAGATATTGCAACAACACTATTATTATTTGAAAGAATAAATAAAGTAGTTTTATTAGAAGATCCAAAATATTATTATGTTAGAAGAGATGACAGTATAATTGGTAAGAAAAATTATAAAACATATAAAGATTATTTAGATGTTATATATGATAAATATAAATATCTAGATGGGAAATATAAAGAATTAGATTTGTATAATGCATATAATTTTATTATTAATATGATATGGGTTTATACAATAATTGTAGCATTTGATTTAGAAGATGTATACAAAGAATTTGAAAAATTATTTCCACTATTTGAAAAATTAATTGACTTATATAAAAACCAGATAACAGACAAATTAGATAATTATAATAAATCTGTTTTATATATGATGTTATTAGATAAGCAAGTTAGTAAACCAGCAGTGAAAAAATTATATAAATCATACAAAGAAAAAAGAAATAATGGTGAATTTTCATTACAAATATAAAAAGAGGGTGATACAAAATGAAGGTAGGTATATTAACTTTTCACGATGCACATAATTACGGAGCAGTACTACAAGCATATGCATTAAAAGAATATTTAAAAAAATTAAGTTTTGATGTAAAAATTATAAATTATCATCACCATACGATTCCAGATGGATACCCTAAAGCAGACAATGAAAAAAGATGGGAAAAATTTAATTCATTTATAACAGACTTAATAGATAATGATGAAAAAATTTATAAAAGTGAAGAAGACCTAGAAAAAATAGATGTAGACTTTTGGATTTGTGGTAGTGATCAAATATGGAATACAGAAATTACAAGAGGTTTTAATAAAGGGTTTTTCTTAGATTTTAAAACAAAAGCTAAAAGAATTTCTTATGCAGTAAGTATGGGAATTCCAAAATTAAACCCCAAATATGAAGGTCAATTAGAAAAAAGTCTAAAAAATATAGACTGTATTTCTGTAAGAGAAGAAAGTTTGAAAAAATACATTGAAAATTTTACAGACAAACCAGTTCAAAGAGTATTAGATCCAACATTTTTATTAGAATCTCAAGAATACGATAAATTAATTTTAGATAATAAATATGGTAACTATATTTTAATAAATGCATTAGGACCAGATAATAGATTAACTCAAATCGCAAAAACAATTTCTGAAAAAAATAATTTAAAAATTATAGAATTAAATGATAGTAAAAAAGAAAATTATTTCTGTGAGCAAATTTCAGATGCAAGTCCAATGAAATATTTAACATTAATGAAAAATGCAAGTGCAATAGTAACGAATTCATTCCATGGAACAGTATTTTCAATAATTTTTCAAAAAGAATTTTATACAATTACAAGATTAAATAGAAATTCAAGAATGGAAAATATTTTAGATATAGTAAATATGAAAGATAGACTAATTCATAATGTAGAAGAAATTCAAAATGTAAAAAAACAAGATTACAAATTAGCATATGAAAGACTAGAAAAAGAAAAGCGAAAATCAAAAGAATTTTTGAAAAATGCATTAACAAAATAAAAGAAGTATTAATTAAAAACCTTTGATATAATTTAAAAACATTAACATAATAGAAAAGCTTTAAGATTATTCAAAAAACATTATTATAATAAAAAAGCATTAATATAACTTAAAAAAGTAGTACATAAGGAGGAAGCTATGTATTTAGTAACTGAAAAAAAAGAAGAATGTAGTGGTTGTACAGCATGCAAAAATATTTGTCCTACAAATGCAATAGAAATGATTGAAGATGAAGAAGGTTTTAAATATCCTCATATAAATAAAGAAAAATGTATAAATTGTAAAGCATGTGAGAAAATTTGTCCAAATATTAAAAAGGATGAGAAAAATGATATAAAATCTGTATATGGAGTAAAACATAAAAATGATAAAGAAAGAGTGACAAGTCGTTCAGGGGCAGCTTTTGTTGCATTATCAGACTATATACTAAAATGTAAAGGTGTAGTATATGGGGCAGAACTTGGCAAAGACTTTTCAGTTTTCCATAATAGAGCAGAGACCAAAGAGCAAAGAGATAAATTTAAAGGTTCAAAATATATACAAAGTGATATGAAAGATGTTATCCAAAACATTAAAGAAGACTTAAAAAATAATAGAAAAGTATTATTCACAGGAACCCCTTGTCAAGTCGCAGGTGTTGAAATTGTAATACCAGAAAAATATAAGGAAAATCTATATACTTGTGATTTAATTTGCCACGGTGTACCAAGTAAAAAAATATTTTTTGAATTTTTAAAATATATAGAAAAATCTACAGGGGAAAAAATCAAAGAATTTAATTTCCGAGATAAAAAATTCGGTTGGGAACCTCATTATGAAACATTTAAATTTGAAGATGGTCAAGAATTAACAACACAATATTTTAGAAATTTATTTTATGGGCATAATATATTAAGACCAGCATGTCACAAATGTAATTATGCAAATACGCATAGACCAGCAGATATTACAATTGCAGACTTCTGGGGTGTTGACAAAGTAGCACCTGAATTTATGGATGAAAAGGGAGTATCACTAGTAATAATAAACAATGAAAAAGGTAAAGAAATATTTGAAAATGTAAAATCAGATTTCGATATAATAAATGTTACTAAAGAAGATTGTATAAAATATACATATACACTAAATAATCCAACTCCAAGACCAGATACAAGAGAAAAGTTTTGGGAAGATTATAAGAAAAAAGATTTTAGTGAAATAATTGAAAAATATGCAAAATAAATAACACATGGATGGTTTCTCTACAAATTTTATAATTGTAATAGCAAAATGAAACAAAAAAGTGAGGAAACATTTAAATTAGTCAATAATATATAAAAAATATATCAAGAGTTAAAGAAATTTTAAATCTTGATATATTTTTTATTATATAGAAAAATCAGACTTTTTTCTTGTATTTTCACTAGAAACGGTATATAATAGGAAAAAATAATAGGAGTGATAAAAATGAAAGTAAGCAAAGAAGAATTATTACATATTGCAAATTTAGCAAATTTATATCTAGAAGAAGGGGAAATACCAAATTACTTAAATAATTTGCAAGAGATACTAGACTTTGCAAATATTGTAAATTCAGCACCAGTAGAAAAGCTAGATATAACTATGAATGCTATAGAAGAAAAAAATGTATTTAGAAAAGATGAAGTAGAAATATTTACAGACAATGAATCTTTACTTCAAAATGCAGAAAGTAAAGAAATGAATATGTTTAAAATACCAAAAGTTATAAACTAATAAATATGTTTAAAATGCTAAAGACTATAAACTAATAAATATGTTTAAGATACTAAAAGTTATAAACTAACAAATATATTTAAGATGCCAAAAATTACAAACTAATAAATTTTAGAAGAACTTTGAACTTTAGAGAATATTTTAAGAAAGTTCAAAAAATAAAAAATAGTCTTAAGTAAAAATTGCTTAAAAGACTAAGAATGGAGGAAAAATGGATATTACAGAATTAACAGTACACGAATTACTTGAAAAGTTAGAAAAAAACGAAATAGAGATAAAAGACATAACAAACGCATATTTAAACAATATCGAGAAAAAAGAAAAAGATGTAGAAAGTTTTGTAACAATATTATCTGAGGAAGCAAAAAAGCAAGCAGAAGAAATACAAGAAAAGAAAGAAAAAGGAGAAATAAATTCAAGATTTGCAGGAATTCCAATTGGAATAAAAGATAATATATGTACAAAAGGAATAAAAACAACCTGTAGCTCAAAAATGCTTGAAAATTTTATATCTCCATATGATGCAACAGTTGTAGAAAAACTAAAATCTGAAAATATGGTAAACCTTGGAAAACTAAATATGGATGAATTTGCCATGGGAGGTTCAACAGAATACTCATACTTCAAAAAAACCAAAAATCCTTGGAACCTAAACAAAGTACCAGGTGGTTCATCAGGAGGGTCAGCAGCAGCAGTTGCAGCAGAGCTTGTTCCTTGGGCACTTGGAAGTGATACAGGAGGATCTATAAGACAGCCATCTAGTTTTTGCGGAGTAGTAGGATTAAAACCAACATATGGTTTAGTTTCAAGATATGGCTTAGTAGCATTTGCTTCATCACTTGACCAAATAGGACCAATAACAAAAGACGTAAGAGATTCAGCACTATTATTAAATATAATCGCAGGATATGATAAAAAAGATACAACATCAAAAAATATGGAAAAAATAGACTATGAAAAAGGTTTAAAAAATGATGTAAAAGGTCTAAAAATAGCAATTCCAAAAGAATTCTATGGTGATGGTATAAACCGCGAGGTAAAAGAAATCCTTCAAAAGGCAATAGAAAAATACAAAGAAATGGGAGCAGAAGTTTCAGAAGTATCATTAGATATTGCAAAATATGCACTAGCAACATATTACATAATAGCATGTGCAGAAGCAAGTTCTAACTTAGGAAGATTTGATGGTATAAGATATACTTATAGAACAAAACAATATAGCAATCTAAAAGAACTATACAAAAAAACAAGAAGTGAAGGATTTGGAAAAGAAGTAAAAAGAAGAATAATACTTGGAACATATGTATTATCATCAGGATATTATGATGCATATTACAAAAAAGCTCAACAAGTACGTACTTTAGTTATGAATGAATTTAATAAAATATTTGAAAACTATGATGTTATACTAACCCCAACATCACCAACAGTAGCATTTGATATAGGTTCAAAATCAAACAATCCAATGGAAATGTATCTAGCAGATATATGTACAGTATCAATAAACATAGCAGGGTTACCTGCAATATCAATTCCTGCAGGAGTAGATAAAGAAGGAATGCCAATAGGAATGCAGATAATTGGAAATAAATTTGAAGAACAAAAAATCTTAAACACAGCATATGCATTTGAACAAGAATTTAAATTTAGAGAAAAGTATAAACCAGAATTTAAAAAGTAATTTTATAGATAGAGGAGGAAAAAAATGACAAGAGATGATTATGAAGTAATAATAGGACTAGAAGTTCACAGCGAGCTATCAACAAAAACAAAAATATTTTGTTCTTGCCCAACAACCTTTGGAGCATCACCAAATACCCAAGTATGTCCTATATGTATGGCAATGCCAGGAACATTACCAGTACTAAATGAAAAAGTAGTAGAATATGCAGTAAAAGCAGGGCTTGCAACAAACTGCACAATCTCTAAAGATAGTAAAAACGATAGAAAAAACTATTTTTATCCAGACTTACCAAAAGCATATCAAATATCACAATATGACAAACCATTATGTGAAAAAGGATATATAGAAATAGACACAGAAAGTGGAAAAAAGAAAATAAGAATCACAAGAATTCACATAGAAGAAGACGCAGGAAAGCTAAACCATGATGACTTTGGAGGAGGAAGTTTAGTAGACCTAAATAGAGCAGGTGTTCCATTAATAGAAATTGTATCAGAACCAGACTTACGCAGTAGCCAAGAAGTAGAAAGCTACTTAAAAAAATTAAAAGCAATACTAGAATACATAGAAGTATCAGACTGCAAAATGCAAGAAGGTTCATTTAGAGCAGATGTTAATGTATCAGTAAGAAAAAAAGGAGACGAAAAACTTGGAACACGTACAGAAATGAAAAATATGAATTCATTTAGAAGTATTACAAGAGCAATAGAATACGAAGTAGATAGACAAATAGAACTATTAGAAGAAGGAAAAGAAGTAGAACAAGAAACTTTAAGATGGGATGATGTCTCAGGAAAAACATTCTCAATGAGAGACAAAGAAGATGCCCAAGACTACAGATACTTCCCAGACCCAGACCTAGCTGCAATAAAACTTTCAGATGAATACATAGAAAATATAAGAAAAAATCTGCCAGAACTACCAGAAAGCAGAAAACAAAGATATCTAGACCAATATAAACTATCAGAAAAAGACGCAAATATAATAACAGCATCAAAATACCTATCAGACTTATTCGAAAACGCAATAAAAGTATGTAACAACCCAAAAGCAGTATCAAACTGGATAATCTCAGACATCTCAAGAATCTTGAACGAAACAGAAATGGATCCAATAGAAATACCATTTGATGCTAAACAATTAGGAAAACTAATTGTTCTAATAGACAAAGGAACAATAAGCTCAAGCATAGGAAAAAAAGTACTAGAAGAATTATTCGAAGAACCAAGAGACCCAGAAGACATAATAAAAGAAAAAGGCTGGATACAAATCTCAGACGAATCAGCAATAAAAGAAATAGTTACAAAAATATTAGAAGCAAACCCACAATCAGTTGCAGACTATAAAGCAGGAAAAGACAAAGCACTAGGATTTCTAGTAGGACAAGCAATGAAGGAAACAAAAGGAAAAGCAAATCCAAAAATGCTTAATGAAATGTTCTTAAAAGAATTGAATGGTTAACCTGGGAATGGTCAATCTGGGACAGGTCCGAAGTAACCAAATTTGGTTACTTCGGACCTGTCCCAGATTAACCATTCCCTAATTTATCATCTGTTTTTTTATCGTATCAACAACCATCCCGCAAATAAAAAACTCAACGGCAAATGTCAAGCTTAGCTTAAATGCAGATATTCCTATATAATAAAGTAAAGGAGCAGAGTAAAATAACATATATGTAATAAGTAATAATAAAGATGCTAAAGTAAGGGTAAAGCTAAATTTAAAACCATTTTTCATAATCCTATATGTAATTTTTTCTAAATTTTTATATCTTTCTATTAAACTTTTAAACATATTCATCACCATATTTATAGTAGCATTTTAGAAATGATTAATCAATGGAAGTTTAAACCAGCAAAAATGAGTAAGCAAAAATAAAAAAGTATCTTTTTAGTAGATACTTTTAAAATAAAAACTATGCATAATCTTTATTAATTTGTTTAAGCCATAGCTGAATTTAATTTTTTTGATAAACTAGATTTTTTTCTAGCTGCTGTGTTTTTTACAATAACACCTTTTGCACAAGCTTGATCTATTTTTTTAGTTGCTAAAGAAAATAGTTTTTGAGCTTCTTCTAAGTTTTTAGCATCTAGTGCTTGTTCAAAGTTTTTTATAGCTGATTTATATCCAGATTTTATCATATTATTTCTTAAAGTTTTCTTTTCAATTATTTTAACTCTTTTTTTAGCTGATTTGATATTTGGCATCTTTTAGCACCTCCTCTTAGTCTATATTACATTATAACATCTGATATTCTACCACAGTTTTTGAACTTTTTCAAGTCTTTACACAAAATTTACAATAAATTCGTAAATTTTTGTTGTAATGTATATTTAATTATGATATATTGTATTAAGCAGAGAGCTAAAATAAGTAAAAAAACTCTAGAATAATTTTAAGTTAAACTAGAGAAAATATTAATGTAAATGTAAATAATAAAAATGTAAAATAATAAAAAATGAATGGAGTGATAAAAATGATAGCAATCGGATCAGATCATGGAGGATATAAATTAAAAGAAGAAATAAAAAGGTATTTAGATGAAAATAAAATAGAATATAAAGATTTTGGTACATACAATGAAGAAAGAACAGATTATCCAATTTATGCCAAAAAGGTAGCTGAGGCTATACAAAACAAAGAAGCAGACAGAGGAATTCTTATATGCAGGTCAGGCTATGGAATGGTAGTTGCGGCAAATAAATTCAAAGGAATTCGTGCAGCATCTGTACAAGATGAAGTCTCTGCAAAATTTGCAAAATCAGATGATGATATAAATGTAATTACACTTGGAGCAGATTACTTAACTACAAATGAAGCAATTTGTATAGTAAGAAACTGGATAGCAGAAGAGTTTAAAGGTGGAAGATATAAAGAAAGATTAGATATGATAGAAGAAATAGAAAAAGAAAATATGAAATAAATGGAGGAATAGTTTATGTGGGGAGACATTGCGATTGCTTTTGTTTTAGCATTTGTGGTAGCTTTTGTTACTACACCATATACAATTAAGCTTGCCGAAAAAATAGGCGCTGTTGATATTCCAAAAGATAAAAGAAGAATGAGGAAAAAAACAATTCCAAAATTTGGAGGACCTGCCTGCATATTAGGTTTTGTAGTATCATCCATTTATTTACTTATAGTTATGAGTATGGAACACACTATAAATTTATTTGACTCTGAACAATATATGACCAAACTCTTAGGATTTTTAGCAGGTATTTTGGTGGTTTCTGTATTTTGTATAGTTGATGATATAAAAACAATAAAGCCAATTACAAAACTAATAGGACAAACAATAGGAGCAATAATCGTAGTAGCATCAGGAATAAGAATAGATGGAATAACTTTACCATTTTTAAACTTTCCAGAAATTCATGAAATAACATCAATAATTCTTACACTAGTATGGATTATAATAGTTACGAACTCTATAAACTTAATAGATGGACTAGATGGTTTATCATCAGGAATATCAGTTATATCTGCTGTTTCATTACTAATAATATTTGTACTTAATGGATCATCTATGATTTCAATTGTATTAATAACAGCACTAGCTGGAGCATTAGTTGGATTTTTACCATATAATTTTTCACCAGCAAAAACATTTTTAGGAGATACTGGCTCAAACTTTTTAGGTTTTGCACTTGCTGTAATATCAATACTTGGTTCAGCAAAAACATATACAGCAGCAGTAATTGTATTACCACTAATTGTTTTGGGATTGCCAATTTTTGATACATTTATGGCAATAGTAAGAAGAATTATACGAGGAAAATCTATAAAAGCGGTATTTAAAGCAGACAAAGGTCATTTGCACCATAAATTAGTAGCAAGAGGATATAATCAAAAACAAGCAGTATTAATATTATATGGAATTAGTGCAATATTTGGAATTTTTGCAGTAATATTATGTGATAGTGGAATATGGAAGGCATTATCATTTTTACTTATAGTATTAGTTGCAATAGCGGCAGGATATAAAAACTTTTCACCTAAAATGACTGGAAAAGAAAGATATGAATGTTTGCAATGCAAATATATCTATAATCCGAAATTTGGAAATGAAAAAGCAGGAATAAAGCCAGGAACACCTTTTAAAGATTTACCAGATGACTGGGTATGCCCAGTTTGTGGTGAAGGGAAAGATATGTTTGAAATACATGAATAAAATAAAAATATATAGAAAAAATAGTATATATTAGTTATAAATTAGATAATATTCATAAGAATGGAATAGATTACGAATAAATAGATAATACTCATAATAATAGTATAGATTAATTATAAATAAAGATTATTCATAATAGTAATCTTATAACTAGATAATATTTATAATATTTTAATATAAATTTAATATATTAAGGAGGTGAATAATATGTACGTTTGTATGGCATGTGGATATGTATATGATCCAGCAAAAGGAGATCCAGATAGTGGAATAGCACCAGGAACAGCTTTCGAAGATATACCAGATACTTGGGTATGCCCAATTTGTGGTGTAGGAAAAGATATGTTTCAAAAACAAGATTAATAATAGTTAAAAGAGCTTTTGATAAAATATCAAGGGTTCTTTTTTATTAAAAAACTTATATATAATAAAGTATATAAAATTTTAATATGAAAGAAATATTTTCATATTTGTGTGTGTTTAAAATAAATATAAATAATAGCTTGAAGGAGGTATGGCTTAATCCGTGAATTGTAACAGTTTAAAATGTTATTGCCTAAGTTAAAATGTGTTAAATATGATTTGACAATAAATTTATAATATGCTAAAATATGGAAAATTAAGCAAACTTAAGTATATTTATAGAAATATAAATATGTAGGGAGGAAAAATGAAAAGCACAGGCATAAATTTTGGAATAGGTTTTGTAACAGGAAGAGCTAATGTTTGTAATGTTATAAATAATTATTACCAAAATATTCTAGAACAATTACAAAAAGTTTCATCAAATATTAATGTAACAATTTTTATTTTATATGATACATCTTATCAAAATGTTGATAAAAAAGAATTCTACAAAATTCACCCAGAAGTATACAAAAATATAAATATTGAATATATTACACAGGAGGATATAGAAGAAGAAAAAAAGATATTAAAAGGAAGATATGGTTGTGCAGCTAAAGAAATAAATACTATTTTAGGATATGGACATGCAATGGGAAGAAATACGGTTATGTATTTTGCATTAAAAAACAAGATGGATTATTTACTATTTTGGGATGACGATGAATACCCTCTAGCATGTATAAAAGGAGAAAATGGTGAAATAATATGGAAAAAACAAGATAATATTGTAAAACATCTAGAAAATATTAAAAATGCAGATGTTTCCATAGGTTATCATTGTGGGTATATTTCTCCTATACCATATGTTAAACTAAATGATGAAATTAGTGAAATGGATTTTAAAAAATATATAGAAGCAATTAGTAATGAAATTATAGATTGGCAAAAAATTAAAAATTTAATGCAAATAGATAATGGTGTAACATATGCAAATCCTGAAATTGCTAATGGAATTGGAAAGTATGAATTAGGATTAGATAATTCCAAAAAATGGGTTTCAGGCTCAACTTTATGTATAAATCTAAAACATATTGATGTTATCCCAGCCTTTTATAATCCACCAGGAGCAAGAGGAGAAGATACCTTTTTTTCTATGATGTTAGATAATTGTAAAGTAATAAAAGTACCAGTATATCATTTTCATGATGGCTTTTTAAAATATAAGAGCTTAATGAATGATAAATTTCCTAAAAAACTAAGAAAAATAGAAACAAAAGAAGAGAATGTAGAAGAACGTTTTTTAAAAGCTTCTGTAGGATGGTTAAAATATAAACCATTATTGCTATATATTCAGGAGCCTAAAAAATATAATGAGAAAATACAAACTATGAAAAAGAATCTTGAAATTAGTGTACCTAAAATGAATGATTTATTCAAAACAAATTGTTTTAATAAATTAAATGAAATTTTAGAACTATATGATCAAAATGTAAAAAAACATTATAAGGCTTATGTAGATATAAATAAATTTTGGAATAATATAAAATTTAATATAAGTAAAGTTTAAATAAGTATATTATTTAATATGTATTAATATTTATATAAAATTCTTGATTTTAATAAAGTAAGTATATTAAATAAAATGAAAAAAATAATAAAATGGAATAATAAAGTAAATAATAAATTAAAAAAATAAAATAATATAATAGAATAATAAAAGTATAAAAAATGGAGAGAAAAATGAGTGATCAAATAAAAAAATTCTTAGCATATAATGACAAAATATTAGTAATCTGTGCAAAAACTAAAGACCTAGTCCAAAAAGCACGAGACACACACGACTTAAGTCCAGTAGCAAGTGCAGCATTTGGAAGATTACTTACAATATCTGCAATAATGGCAACCGAAATGAAAAGCAAAGAAAACAAACTCACAATACAAATAAAAGCAAACGGACCAATAGGAGGAATGCTAGTTACAGCAGACAATACCCCAAATCTTAAAGGATATGTTATAAATCCACAAATAGATATTCCATTAAATGATATTGGAAAATTAGATGTTAAGGGAGCTGTTGGAACGGAAGGGTATATTAATGTTATAAAAGATATAGGACTAAAAGAACCATATATAGGTATTTGCCCACTAGTATCAGGAGAAATAGCAGAAGATTTTGCAGAATATTTTTCAAAATCAGAACAAAGAAATACAGCAGTTTCTTTAGGTGTACTAGTAAACAAAGATGGAATAAAATCAGCAGGAGGATATCTAGTACAAGCAATGCCAGGAATACAAGAAGAAGACATAGCAAAATTAGAGCAAAACATATTTAAAGCAGGTGCAATTTCAAAACTTTTAGATGAAAAATTATCTTTAGAAGAAATCGCAAAAAAAGTAACAGGAGATGAAAATATAAAACTAATAGAAGAAAATATTACTCCAGTATATAAATGTGATTGTTCTAAAGAACATATGAAAGATGCTTTAAAAACAATAGGAAAAGAAGAATTAGAAAAAATAATAAATGAAGATAAAAAGGCTGAATTAACTTGCCATTTTTGTAATAAGAAATATGTATTTGACGAAAATGAGTTAAATGAAATATTAGAGTCATTATAGTTTTTAGCTGAAAATTCTTTAACATTATTAATTGACAAAATCTACAATAGGCAATATAATAACAAAGTATAAAGTAACAAATAAAATTAAAATTGAAAGGAAGAACCAAAATGGAAGAAAAAATATTAATATTCGGACACAAAAATCCAGATACAGACTCAATATGTTCAAGCTTAGTAAAAGAAATTTTAGATAAAAAAATGGGTCAAAAAAACGTAGAAGCAAAAAGACTTGGAAAAATAAATAAAGAAACACAATATGTACTAGATTACTTGCAAATTCCAGCACCAGAACTAATAGAAAAAGTAGAAGAAGGACAGCAAGTTAAGCTAATAGACCACAACGAGTTTAACCAAAGTGTAGAAGGAATAGAAAATGCTAAAATCTTATCTGTAACAGATCACCACAGAATAGCAAACTTTACAACTCTAGAGCCATTATACTATACAGCAAAACCATATGGCTGTACATCAACAATTCTATTTGAAGAATTTGAAAACCAAAACATAGAAATAGAAAAAAAAGAAGCAATTTTAATGGCAAGTAGTATAATATCAGACACACTATTATTAAAATCACCAACAACAACTGAAAATGATAAAAAAGCACTAGAGAAGTTAGAAAAAATTGCAGGAATAGATATAAAAGAATATGGTCTAGAAATGTTAAAAGCAGGAACAAATTTAGATGACTTTTCAGAAAAAGAGCTTATTTCATTAGATGCAAAAACTCTAGAAAAAGAAACTGCAAAGTTTGTAATTGCACAAGTAAATACAGTAAGTATAGAAGATGTATTAAAAAGACAAAAACAAATAGAAGAAGCAATAGAAGAAAAAATAAAAGAAGAAAACCTAGATGTATTTGTTTTTGCAATAACAGATATATTAAATAGCAATTCAGAAATTATAGTTCTAGGAAATAAACTAGATGCAATAGAAAAAGCATTTGGCAAAAAATTAGAAAACAATAGAATGTTCTTAGAAGGTGTAGTTTCAAGAAAAAAACAATTATTACCAGTAATAGACAAAAATATTTAAAAATAAGGAGCAAATAGAATGAAAAAAATAAACCTTAAATCATTAATCACACTACTAATAGCACAATTTATAATAATGTTACTAATAACCACAAGTTTAGCAGATACTGCAACAATAACAGTAGAAACAGCAAGATTAAGAAGAGAAGCATCTGAAACTTCAACTGTATTAGAGCTAATATCACAAGGAGAAGAAATTGAAGTATTAGGTCAAGAAGGAGACTGGTATCAAGTAAGATATAACCAAATGGTAGGTTATGTAAGAGGAGATTTATTAGAAATATCAAATTCAGGCACAAATAATAATTCAAATACAAATGGAACAAATGAACAAAATTCTAATACATCAAATAATAATGGAAATGAAACAAATCAAACAGGAAATGAAAATTCATCTCAAAACGAAGAAGGTTCAAATGAAGGAACTTCAAATCAAGAAGAACCTAGCCAAAATTCAAGCGAGCAAGAAAACCCTGAAACCTCAGAAGGTGAAAATGCACAAAATAATGGAGAAGAAAATGTAAATAATCAAGAAAGTGCAGAAAATGGAGAAAATGCAGAAGGCGGAGAAAATCAGGGAGAAGAAGGTCAATCTGCAAATTCTACAGATAATAATGAAGTGCAAGAAGCAGAAAATAATCAAGAAAATCTTTTAGGAACATACAAAACAAAAGAAAATATAATAGTTAAAATTTTACCACTAATAAACTCACTAAATATTGAAGAGATAGAAGCAAATACAGACATACAAGTAAACGAAATAATGAATGGATGGGCATATCTAACATATCAAGATATAAGTGGTTGGTGCAGATTAGATAATTTAGAAAAAACAGAAGAAAATGAAAGTACCGGAACAAATCAAGAAACAAATGCAGGAAATGAAACAGAAAATATAGAGCAAACAAATACAGAAAATACAGAAAATGCTGAGAATACAGAAAATTCAGAAGAAAATTCAAGTAATCAATCAGAAGAAAACCTTCCAATAAATATGACACAAACAAAATACATAAATTCACAAACAGTAAATGTAAGAAGTGGGCCAAGCACAACATCAAGTATAGTAATGCAATTAAAGTTAAATACAGAGGTACAAGTACTTTCAGAAGAAAACTCTTGGTATAGAATAAAAGTAGAAGACCAAGAAGGTTATGTTGCAAGCTCACTATTATCAGACACAAAACAAGAAACATCAAGAGGTATGGAAACATCAAGAGACTTTACATCTGAAGTTCAAGAAAATGAAACAGAAGCAAATGAAGAAAATCAAGCGAACAACTCTGCAAACCAAAGTAATAATGTAAATAATGGGGACACATCAAATACTACTTCTGCAGAACCAGTAAATAATGTTTCATCAAATAAAGGAGAAGAAGTTTTAGCATATGCTATGCAATTTAAAGGATCAAAATATGTTTATGGAGGAACTTCTCCAAGTGGTTTTGACTGTTCAGGATTTACTTACTATGTATATAAACACTTTGGTATAACACTTTCAAGAACAGCAGCGGGGCAATATTCAAGTAATGGTACATCTGTAAGCAGGTCACAATTAAAAGCAGGAGACCTTGTAATGTTTTGTAACCCAGTAAATCATGTTGGAATATATATAGGAAATGGTCAAATGATTCACGCTGCAAATCCATCAAGAGGAGTTGTTATAGATACTATTAACTCAGGATATTATAATACAAATTATAGAGGAGCAAAAAGAATTTTTAATTAGTGATTTTGGTTATACTCAAAAATGTAGATAAAAGCTAGAAAATAAGTAATTTTAAAAAGCTAAAAAAATTAGAAATATACGTAAAGAATAAAAATGTAGAAATGAAATAAAATTAAAAAAGATTAAAAATACAAATAAAAGCTAAAGAAATTAGAAATATAAAAAATACAATTTAAGGAGGTTTTATGCCAAGACCGATTTTAATTGTAGTCATAGGATATATGATAGGTATAATATGGGGGCTATACTTAAAATTTAGTATAGCTCTTTTCTATATCATTATGGCTGCAATATACTTTATAGGTAAAATTATATATAATAGAAAGTATACTATATTTCTTGATAACTCAAGAATAAGAAAAGTAAAAAACAATAAAAAAATTGCAAAAAAATTATTCAGAGATTTAAATATAAAAACTAATATAAAATCAAGAAAACTAAAATTATTTTCATTCAAAAGATATCTAAGATATTTCAAACTAATTTTAAATCCCAAAGTAATATATATAATAATAATTTTCTCAACAATTTCAAATTTCATCATAATACATAAAGAAACCCAAAGGCAAGAAATTCAAAATCAATATCTAAACCTTGAAGAAATTAAAGCAAAAGGCATAATCGTAAGTGAGCCAAAAGAAAGTGAATATAGCTTTAGATATAAGTTTAAAGTAACAGTGCAAAAAACAAAAAATATATATTTTTACATAAATATAAATAAAAATTTAAATAAAGAAGTAAATAAAAATGCAAATAAAGATGTAAATAAAAATTCAAATGAAGATACAAATAAAAATATAAATGAAAATTCAGATAAAGAAAAGTTTAAAATAGGAGACGAACTAGAAATCCAAGGGACATTTCTTATACCAGACTCTAAAAGAAATTATGGTGGCTTTGACTACAACCAATATCTAAAGCAGGAAAATGTGCTAGGAACAATAAAAATTACAAATGCCAAACTTATAGACCAAAATCAAGAAAATCCAATAATAATATTCTTTAATAACTTATCAAATGATTTAAAAAATAAAACAAAAAAGGTTCTAAAAGAAGATGTATATCCATTAGTAATAGGCATATTACTTAATGATATGACTAATATAGATGAGGAGACGCAAGAAAATTTTAAAAATTCAAATTTATCACATATATTAGCAGTTTCAGGAACACATATGACATATTTAGTATTAGGAATGACTATACTTTTAAATAGAAATTTAGGTAAAAGAAAAACAAATATAATTTCTATTTTCATCATAATATTTTATACTCTACTTGTAGGCTTTTCTGCTTCTGTATATAGAGCAGCTATTATGGGAATAATGTTTTTACTTAGCAAAATATTATATAGAAAAAATGACATATGGACAAGCCTTTCTTTATCACTATTAATCATTTTAATTTATAATCCATATTTAATTTCAAATCTAGGTCTACAATTTTCATATGGTGGAACAATTGGAATATTGCTATTTTGCAAAACTATAGATAATTTTTTTGAGAAAAACATATATAATTCCAAAAGATATAAATACAATAAAAAAAGAGCAGAACTCGCTATAGTCAAAAATGTAATGCAAATAGTTTCTGTTACAGTATCTGCTAATTTAGTTATAATTCCAATAATGTTATATCATTTAAACACTTTAAGTATTTATTTTATAATCTCAAATATTTTAGTAAATATAGTTGTAACTCCATTGATGATAATAAGTTTTATATTTTTACTTACTTTATTTATAAACTGTAAACTTGCCGAATTTGTAGGAATTTTTGTAAGTATAGGAATAAAATTACTAATTTTAATTTCAAAAATTGGCGAAATTCCATTTTCTAAAATTTATGTTGCTACACCTAAAATAGTAACTATAATCATTTATTTTATTTTAATTTTTATTATAAATACATATTATTCAAAAGTAATAATAGAAAAGCAAACTACAACATCAAAAAGATTTAAAAATGTTTTTTCATATATAAAATACAAAATAGGTCAATTTAAAAGAGAAAAAAGAAATTTAATCACAAAATTTTTTGCAATAACTTTAATTTTTATTATCATATTCTTATTATTCTTAAAACCAAATATTTCTAATTTAAAAATACATTTTATAGATGTAGGGCAAGGAGATTCTTCTTTTATAATAACCCCACAAAATAAAACAATATTAATAGATGGAGGAGGAAGCTATTCATCAAGTTATGATGTAGGTGAAAAGGTAGTATTACCATATATATTAGATAAAGGATATAATTCAATTGATTTAATAATTATAAGCCATTTTGACGAAGACCATGTGGGTGGTTTATATTATATTTTAAATGAAATAAAAGTAAAAAAAGTTTGTATCTCAAAACAATATGAAAGTACAGAAAACTATAAAAAATTCTTAAAAATTGCGAAAGAAAAAAATATAGAAGTAATCGTTCTAAAAATAAATGACATACTAGAAATTGAAAAAGATGTAAAATTTCAAGTACTTTTTCCAGAAGAAAATTTAATACAAGAAAATAGCACGAATAATAATGCATTAGTAATAAAGTTAATATACCGAGATTTTAAAATGTTATTTACAGGAGATATAGAAAAAATTGCAGAACAAAAAATGGTGAATTTATATAAAAATACTAATATATTAGAAAGTGACATATTAAAAGTAGCTCACCACGGTTCAAAAACATCAACAACGCAAGAGTTTTTAAATTTAGTAAATCCTAAAATTGCATTGATAGGAGTAGGGGAAGATAATAGATTTGGACATCCAAGTAATGAAGTAGTAAATTTGCTAGAAAGTATTAATGCAAAAGTATATAGAACAGACCAAAATGGCGAGATAAGTATAGTTGTAAATAATCAAGGTAAAATTAAAAAGGTAAAGTGTGAACTTCCTTGAATTAAAAATAAAAAACAGTAAAGTGCGAGCTTTCTTAAATTAAAAATAAAAAAAGTAAAGTGTGAACTTCCTTAAATTAAAATTAAACCAGTAAAGTGCGAACTTCCTTAAATTAAAACTTATTAAATTTAAGGAAGTTAATCGTAATATTATTTATCAAGAATTATATCAATTAGTTTCTTAGTTGAAATAGTATCAATAGTAGATTTAACAGTTACTATGCCCAATTGTCGACCTGGAATTTTTTCGATTACTGGTATTTGATATAATTCTTTGTTTTGCAATTCTTCTTTTGCAAATTCTTTAGTTATATAAGATATTCCCATTCCAATTTTAGCAAAATCTTTAACTAAACTATAACTAACAATATTAAATTGAGGGTTAAATGCAACATTATTCTTTTTCATAAGTGAATTTAAAAATAGCCTAGTAGTAGATGGTTCTTTTTGTGTGATAATAGGGTAAGTAGACACTAATTGGCTTAAAGAAATAGGTTTATCTATTTGAGTTTTATATTCTAAGTTCCCGTGCAAAACAATCTTGAATTTTAGCACAAGGAATTATTTTTAAGCTGTTATCAGGTTTTATTGGAAGATTAACTATTAATAAATCTAAGCTACCTTTTTTTAATAATGAAATTAAAGTTTCTGTTAGATTGTTAGTAATAGATATATCAATTTTTGGGTAGTTTTTATGAAATTTTTGTATATATGGAAGAAGAAAATATTTTGTAATAGTAGTACTTGCACCAATTTTTAATATACCTGTATCTAAATTATTAAGTGAAGAAAGTTTGTGTTCACCATTTATAAAACTTTCTACACCATTTTTTATAAATTCAAAAAATACTTTTCCATGCTCAGTTAAAACTACTCCTTTAGGTGTTCTAT
Organism: uncultured Clostridia bacterium; assembly: GCA_944386775.1. Lineage (GTDB taxonomy): Bacteria > Bacillota > Clostridia > TANB77 > CAG-508 > CAG-269. The sequence continues at coordinate 2,109 of CALXCJ010000001.1, read as the reverse complement.
AAAAAAGAGTAATATCTAATTCATTTTCTAATTTTTTTATACACTTTGTTATGGCAGGTTGAGAAATGTGTAGAAAATTGGCGGCTTTACTTATATTTCCGGTATAAAGTTACATAATAGAAAATTTTATAATATTCATAGTTTATATTCATATATCATAACCCCCAGTTATAATAAATATTACTAATATATATTTGAATTATATCATTTTAGGTTATATAATTCAAGTAATAAAAAAGAAAGGAGTAATGCACTTATGAATAATTATTTATAAGTATCTATTTTATCTAATTGATAATAGATAGGTTTAAAATTTTAAGTTTTTTAGTAAAAGAACAGTTATTAATCTACAAAGATGGAGGTAAGAATTATGAAGAAAAAAATCATTATTACAGCAGGTCCTACAAATGAGAGAATTGACTCAGTAATGAAAATTACTAACATGTCAACTGGTGCAATTGGCGGTGTATTTGCAGAATCATTTTTAGAAGACAAAGAAGAAAAAATTGAAAAAATCTTCTATATTACCACAAAAATGTCATATAAGCCTCGTATCACAAGCAAAAAAATTGAATATGTAATAATCGAATCAACTCAAGACTTAATAAATGCACTTGAAAAGATTTTCAATGAAAACAAAATTGATATTGTTATACATTCAGCAGCGGTTGGAGACTATGCTGGGAAATATTCAATAAATGCAGAAGATTTAGTAGATGAGATTATGGATTTAATTCATAATACAAAAATAACTGAAATAACCAAAGAAAGGCTTATGTCAATATTTGAAAACCCTCGCTCTATTGAAGATAACAGTGGAAAAATGTCATCATATCAACCACATTTAATGACAATGTTAACCCTTACACCTAAAGTAATAGGCAAAATTAAAAAGTTCGACCCAGAAGTGAAATTAGTTGGATTTAAATTACTTGATGGTGTAAGCAAAGAAAAATTATTAGAAGTTGCTACAAATTTAAGAAATAAAAATAATGCAGACTATATTGTAGCAAACGATCTTTCCAAAATTGGAGGAGGAAAACATTGGGCAATGATAGTAGGAAAAGATGGTATTGTATGTGAGTGTCAAACTAAAAAACAAATTGCAAAAGCAATAGAAGATATTTTATTTTAAATTTATCTAAAATATATGGGCATAGTTTATCTATGCTCATATTTTAGTATATAAATAAAGCCTTAGAGGGCTACTCTACATTTAGAAATCACGGCTGGGAATAGTAACAAATAATTTTTTGGCTATGTCGAAGGATATTTAATATAAGCATGTATAAATTTGTCAGATTTGTAAATAATACTAAAAATAGCTTTAGAAAAAAGATTTAATAATCGAAAGGAAATGATAAAATGAATAAAATTATAGTATTTTTAGTATGTATTTTAGTAATATTATGTGCAATCATTTTAGGAAGTATCATATATGAAAAAAATATAACAGGCCAAATAGCAGAAATAAACGAAACAAATGAAATACAAGTCTCAGAAAAAGTTACGGACGAATGTGTAGACGAATACATGCAAATGCAAACCCAAGAAAACGCAATAGACGCAAACTCATCAGACGAAATAAAACTATCTCCAAATTGTTCTTTAATAATAAAAACCCATTATTTAGACTGTGACCATACTAGCAACCAATACACAATCCTTCCAGAAAAACTAGTAAACAAAACAGAAGAAGACTTCAAAAAAGAATACTCTGACTACAACATAGAAGAATTTACCGCAAACGAAGTAATAATCTCAAAAAATGTAGACTCAGAATGTGGCGAGCACTATATAGTAAGAACAGTAGACGGCAATTTAACTGTATTTAGACTTGTAAACGGTATAGAAGAACTATACGAAAAAACAGAAATATCAACAGAATACATGACAGAAACAGATAAAATTCAGTTCGAAAATGGATTGAAAGTATATGGAAAAGAAAACTTAAGCCTTTTGCTAGAAGATTTTGAGTAGCCGGGATTAGGGTGCGGTCTTTTTTTTCCGTTTTGCCGGGATTAAGGGACGGTCCCAATGTCATTAAGTTAACAAAATCATATTAATAATTTTGGAAAATATTTAACAAAAATTTTTAGTATAATTCAT